>JAUZOH010000069.1 GCA_030706565.1 Bacteroidota bacterium
CAGGTTCCAAGGCCTTCTTCAACAGCCTGAAGGCAGAAATTTTCAGTAGCTATTCCTATATCAATGAGCGGGAAAGGTTTGTCCTTAACTGTCGAACCAAATTTAGACGTGAAATTGGGCTTTTCCATTACGACAACCACATGCACCGGCGCCTGTTTGGTAAAGTGATTGATCGGGAGTATACGGTTTGAAGTGGCATCAGCAACAGCGTTTTTGATTTCGGGATTGTCCACCACGATAAATTTCCAGGGTTGGGCATTACAGGCTGAAGGTGCAAGACGGGCTGCTTCAAGGCAACGTTCGATTTTCTCCTTTTCTATTGGTCGGGGTATATATGCCCTGTCGGATTGACGATTTTTGACCAGTTCAAGAAAATTCATATTTCTGTATTTATTATTTCTTCTGCGAAATTAGCATTTTAATTTCCTGAATTTTATAATTTACACAATAATCACAAACAATTTTGATCATGAATGTGAAAAAAATATCTTTAAATTTTAATGAAAAGCAAGATATTTATTGATGTTTTTTATAAATTTTAATGTTAAATATGATTTTTATTATTATTTTGTTCAGGCTTTAGTTTTAAATTTAAAGCCAAAGAAAATTCATGCATACAAGTATAAATGGTCAGAAACGAATTCGTATATTTTGTCCGGATTAACTTTTAAAATCAAATTTACTTACCGATTATGGCAGAACTATTTAAAGGATTTGAACCTGAAGCTGTTTGGAGTTATTTTAGCCAGATTTGCAATATTCCGCGTCCTTCAAAAAAAGAAGAAAAGATCAGAGAATTTTTGTTGAAGTTTGGAAATGAGCATGGATTGGAAACTCATGAAGACGGGGCTGGGAATATATTGTTAAAGAAAAAACCATCACCCGGAAGGGAAAATGACCGGACGGTGATATTGCAGGGCCACATGGATATGGTTTGTGAAAAAAATTCTGATGTACAACATGATTTTAATGCGGATGCCATTGTTCCGTTCGTTGATGGCGAATGGGTAAAAGCCAAGGGTACTACCCTGGGGGCTGATGATGGCATAGGGGTGGCAGCCATGTTGGCTGTACTGGCCGATAAAAATATTCAACATGGGCCATTGGAATGTTTTTTTACAGCCGATGAGGAAACCGGAATGACCGGAGCTTTTGCCCTGGAAAAGAAATTCTTGGGGGGTAAGGTTTTAATTAATCTGGATTCGGAAGATGAAGGAGAGTTATTCATCGGTTGTGCCGGAGGAATGGATACAACCGCTGTTTTGGGTTACGATAAACGTCCGGTTCCGGACCGTTCCAAAGCATTGGTTATTCGTATATCGGGATTAAAGGGCGGCCATTCGGGTGATGATATTCACAAGGCCTTGGGCAATTCAAATAAAATTCTTACCCGTATTCTCTGGAATGCCATGAAGAAATTTGAAATCAGGCTTTCCAGGTTTGAAGGGGGAAATTTGAGGAATGCTATACCCCGAGAGGCATACGCTGTAGTAACCGTTCCTGCAAATCAGGTCGATAAATTTAAAGTTTATCTCAAGCATATCGGGCAAACCATTAAAGAGGAACTGCTTTCAAATGAACCTTCTTTAGAAATTAAGGCAGAAGATGTTTCTTTACCGGAGTTTGTTATAAATAAAAGTGTTCAGGCCAAACTGATCAGTTCTTTGTATGCATGTCCCAATGGAGTGATAGCCTGGAGTAAGGAAATTAAAGGATTGGTGGAGACCTCAACCAATCTGGCTTCTGTAAAATATACTGAAGATAACAGGATAAAAGTGGCTACCAGTCAGCGCAGTTCAGTCAATTCTGCAAAGGAAGATATTGCCCACATGGTAGAAAGCGTATTTTCACTGGCCGGAGCAAGGGTGAAGCATGGCAAGGGATACCCCGGCTGGACACCCAACAAAAATTCCGAGATTTTGTCGATCACTATTGCAGCTTACAGGAAGTTGTTTAATAAAGAGCCCAAGGTGAAAGCTATTCATGCAGGTTTGGAATGCGGGTTATTCCTTGAAAAATATCCTGACATGGATATGATTTCTTTCGGCCCGACGATCAAAGGTGTACATTCACCCGACGAAAGGCTTGATATTGCTTCTGTAAAAAGATTCTGGGATTTGCTGGCCGAGGTTTTAAGACAGGTCCATTAAGCATCACCATAACATACAAAAGGCAGGTTGTTTATAATCGACCTGCCTTTTGTTTTTAGTTGAAATATTTTTATGAATGAAATATCAATAAGGGAATATGGGTTTCAAAAAGCATTTTTTTGGCTATACTTGGTGAAATAATTTTGGTGATCAGGTTCCGCTTGTGCGTGGTCAAAGCCAAAACATCAATATTATTTTTGTGAATAAAATCCAACATTCCGTTAATGATATCTTCATTTTCAATCAGGGCCGTATCAATATTGACTTTCCCATACATTTTCAGGAAATATTCCTTTAAGCTCTCCATCCTGACAATATTCCAGGGATTTTTAATGTCCGAACCCACATGTACGCAATGAACTTTAATGTTAATCGTTTCCACAAATTTCATCAATCTTTTAATCGTAATGAAGTCGGATTCGTCGAAATCTGTTGCGTACATCAAGTTTTTGATTTTATCTAATCCATCAAACCGGGTATCAGCAGGTATCAATAAAAGAGGGATCTTGGTTTTTTCAATAATTTTAACAGGCAGATTGCCAATGGCAAAACGGTTGCGTTCATCTTTTCTCACTGCACCGGCAACAATCAGATCCGGATGAAAAGATTCGCTCAAGGAAATGACAGAATCTTCAATAAATCCACGATCCAGGGTATAATCCACGGTAACCCCTTCAATCTTTTCTTTTTCAATGACATCAAGCAAGGCTTTCTTATAACGTTTAAGGTTTTTTTCAGCCTTGATCTGCATATCATTCAGATAGGTCGTCATTGAATCGTTATAGGTATATGTCTCTTCAAAAGGCATAGCCGCCAGGCCGGGATAAAAATAGGAGTGGAGCAGTTTGAGGTGGGCATGATATTTTGCTGCCAAACCTAAAGCAAAATGGCACGCATTCTCTGAGTAATCCGAAAAATCGATAGGGACTAGAATACGTTTTATTTCCTTAATTCTTTCCCTTTGTAAGATGCTCTTCGCTTCATTTTCTTCCTCAAAAGCTTTAATAATGCGCAAAGCTTTTTCTCCATCTTCTTCATTAACCATCAACTTGACTTCTATGGATAATTCAGGATGGTCAAGGTTTTCGAGAAAACATTCAATCCCTTCAGCTTCAAAACGGCTTTTTAAAATCTGCGCCTTTGAATAGGTTTGAGTAGTAATATTCAGCAATTTGTTCCCCATGGTAGTAGTTTTTAAGTGTCTGACAAATCCATGTAAACAACTCCGGAATAATTACCCGTTTCCGTTGTCATTAATACATTTTTAATATGTTGAAAATAGTAAATTTTTAAAGAAAAAACAACTTTAATGGAAAGATATGTTGTTTTTTATGTGTTTCTAACTAATAGAAAATCAATTGTTTAAATTTATGTTATATTAAAAATTTTTATTATGTTTATTATTAGTAAAATAAAAAAGGCCGGATTTGAAAAATCCGGCCTTCTGAAAAAAAAAATAAACAACAATTATACAACATAAGTGTGGGAAGCTGTGTCACCTCCGTGTCCAGTCCAGTTGGTATGGAAGAATTCACCTCTGGGCTTATCCGTTCTTTCATAAGTGTGGGCACCAAAGTAGTCCCTTTGAGCCTGCAAGAGGTTGGCCGGCAATACTTCAGTACGGAAGCCGTCAAAATAGGTGAGTGCAGCAGACATGGCAGGAACAGGAATGCCGCTAAGCAAAGCAGTTGACAGAACTTTTCTCCATCCTTCCTGTGCAGCCTCGATTTTGTCCTTGAAGAAAGGATCGAGCAACAAGTTGGCCAGTTGGGGGTTCTTTTCAAAGGCTTCTTTGATCTTGCCTAAGAATACAGAACGGATGATGCAGCCACCTCTCCACATTAAGGCGATGCCGCCATAATTCAGGTTCCAGCCATATTCTTTAGCGGCAGCATTCATCAAAGTATAGCCCTGAGCATAAGAAACGATTTTTGAAGCATAAAGGGCGTCTCTTAAATTGTTGATGAATTCTTTCTTGTCCCCTGTAAAATTAACTTTGGGTCCGGCTATTACTTTCGATGCGGTTACTCTGTCATTTTTCATAGCTGAAAGGCAACGGGCAAAAACAGCTTCACTGATCAATGTCAGGGGAACACCCATTTCAAGGGCAGATATCCCGGTCCATTTACCGGTTCCTTTTTGTCCGGCAGTATCTAGGATCTTGTTGATCAATGGTTTGCCGTCTGTATCCTTGTAAGGAAGGATATGAGAAGTGATTTCAATCAGGTAGCTGTCCAGTTCCCCTTTATTCCAGTCGGTAAATACTTCAGCCATTTCATCCGGAGACATACCCAGTAAGTCTTTCATGATCTGGTAAACTTCGCAAATAAGTTCCATATCTCCGTATTCAATGCCATTATGCACCATTTTCACGAAATGGCCGGCACCGTTTTCGCCAACCCAGTCGCAGCAGGGTGAACCATCTTCTACTTTGGCACAGATTGATTGGAATATAGGCTTTACAAAAGGCCAGGCTTCTTTTGATCCGCCAGGCATCATGGATGGGCCTTTTAAAGCACCTTCTTCACCACCAGAAACACCAGTTCCGACGAAACGAAGTCCTTTGCTCTCCAGGTATTGGGTTCTGCGGGTAGTGTCAGGATAATGTGAATTACCCCCATCAACGATGATATCGCCCTCATCCAATAGAGGAATTAATTTCTCAATCATGTCGTCTACAGGATTACCTGCTTTGATCATCAACATAATAACCCGGGGTGATTTCAATGAACCTGCCAATTCTTCGAGGCTGGCAGTGCCAATAAAATTTTTGCCTTTGGCCCGGCCTTCCATAAAATGATCAACAACACTATGAGTACGATTGAAAACCGATACGGTAAAGCCTTTGCTTTCCATATTCAGTGCAAGGTTTTCGCCCATCACGGCTAAACCTATCAAACCAATATCTGCTTTTTTATTCATGAAAGTAAATTTAAATTATCTTTTTAAAAATTACTGAGTTTTTAATTGCTATTTGAGGGTGATATTAAAACCTATCTTTTTTAAGGGAGTTTCAATATCCGGTAAACTATTGGATAATTCTAGGGTATATGCTGAGAATTCCCGGCGGATGGGATAGCTGCCCCTGAGTTTTTCAAATGTGTCGGGAGCTTCGCGCAACCTTTTATCATCATCGGCAACGCGGTAAACTGAGTTAATGGCTTCTGAAAATATCTGTTGCCTGGTTTTCCCTTTACAATCAATGGGAATAACGGGTTTCTCGGGAGCAGGAATCTCAGGAAACCATTGTTGGGCATTTAATTTAAAGAAACGGACAAGCGAAAGCACCGACATTGCTGATCCATTTGCTTTTCCATCTGCAGAATAACCAGCAATATGCGGGGTGGCAATATCCAATAAGGACATCAGCTCCAGGTCGGGATGTGGTTCGTTTTCCCAGACATCGAGAACTGCACCTGCTATTCTTTTTTCTTTCAAGGCCATTTTCAGGGCGCTGTTATCCACCACTTCTCCCCGTGAACAGTTGATCAATATTGTATTGGGATTTAACCTTTTCAGTATATTCTCGTCAATCAGATGATAAGTCTTGTCTTCGCCTTCATAAGTAAGGGGAACATGAAGGGTAATCACATCGGCTTCACGGATAATGCCATCAAGCGAAATATATCCGCAGGGGCCAATTCTTCTGGCCAGGGGTGGATCGTTAAGTACAACCCTGAAACCTAAAGCTTCAGCCAGTTTTACAACTTTTCTTCCTACATGCCCTACACCTATAACGCCCAGTGTCCTTTTCTTAAAGGATAAACCATGTTTCCCGGCCAGATGAATTAATACTGAAGCCATATACTGCTGTACAGACGAGGAGTTACAACCTGCAGCATTGGTCCAGTAAATCCCGTTTTGCTCACAGTAAGCTGTATCTATATGATCGAAACCTATGGTTGCCGTGGCGATGAACTTTATTTTGCTGCCTTCGAGCAATTCTTTTGTACAATGGGTACGGGTGCGGATGATCAGTGCATCGGCATCTTTTACATCATCCTTGCTGATGTTTGCCCCGGCAATATATTCAACTTCCCCGTAAGGTTCCAACACGCCCTTGATAAAAGGGATCTTATCATCAATAATTATTTTCATCCTTAAATATTTTGGTCGAGGAAGGACTTTCATGCGGTTTCATCATTGAATAACATGAAAACCTTCCGTGTTAACCCTATAGATTATTAATCTTTAAACCTCCCTCTGTATGCCCAAAGTCCCAGGGCAGGATTTGAGATATAGAAAATTTCTTCACCGTCTACCGTATTGAAGCCGTCTTTAAGTTTTTCGGGATTGTATTTCTTCATCATTTCCGATAAGTCGGCGTATTTAAAATTCACGCTTTCAATTTCTTCTTTTGAAAGATGTCCCGGGCAATAAGTGATGGAGAAACGTCCTTCCGAAGAACCGTGAATCAGGTGTGCAGCAGCGCCCAGATTTTCCTGAAGATCCTTATTGTTCCTTGTTAATTCATTGACTTTGTCGGTTCCGACATAACCATATTTCCGGATCAGCTGGTCGATTTGTTTGTCTTCGCCAAAGACATTCAGTCCGGGGGCGAGGATGATCAGTTCCCCATTATCGGCAATGGCCATACGGGTACGGTAGATGCTCTTGTTGCCCAGCCAGGTACTCTTGAATTCACTGGGATCGAGGTAAACCACCACTTTTTTCAGAGGCTGTTCAAGCATTTGGAAATTTACTTCCAGGGAAAGTTTGGCTGCCAGATTGAAACATTCAACATCATCACCGACAAAGAGTCCGCGGGTGACTAATTTACCGTCTTTATCGGATCCAATAACCGTTAAAACGTATACGATCGGGAGATTTTTGGCAAAATGGTCGGATGCGTAATTCAACACGCGGCGTACAGGAGTATCGGCCCGGCCCATCATCCGTTCCATGCCGAAAGAGGCACCGATAAAATGGCTCTTGTTGATGCCTTCGCTTCCGCCGGTACCTACAAAAATGTTTTTGTTGTAATTGGCCATACCGATTACTTCGTGCGGGACAACCTGTCCGATAGACAAGATAAGGTCGAAATTCCCTTCAACAAGTAACTTGTTGACTTGGGCAGGCCATTCATAGTCAACTTTTCCTCCGGAAACTTCTTTCACAAATTCTCCTGGAACCACCCCCAAGGTAACCACATCGTGGCGCCAGTCATGGACTTTGAAAAGGGAAGAAGGCACCTCGCCGAACATCTCTTTGATCTGTCCGGGTGTCATTGCCGTGTGAGTACCTAATGCAGGCATGACGGTTTTAAGTTTGTCGCCCAAATATTGGTAAGCATATTGAGTCAGTTCTCCGGCTTTGGAATGAAACCTCGTAAAATCAGGGGGCAGGGCTAAAACACGTTTTCTATCCCCTATTTTTTTTAGAGCTTCAAATAAACCCTGCTTTAATCCTTCGGCATCAATGACTTCATTTGCCGAGCCTTTTTTTAAGTATATCATTTTTATTCGATTAATTTTTTCAACGCTTATTCGCTAATCTTAATTTTTTCGTCATTTATTTCATCCCTGGCTTTCAGATATAAATATAATTCTTTTTTATATGATGATAGTAAACCATTTACAGATTTGAATACAACAGTTAAAGATAAAGATTTGTTTGATGAATATTTGTAACTCATTGATTGTTAATGAGTTACAAATATTCATTACTTTCTTATCAATTTAACAGTATTCGGTCGATAAAAAAGAACTGGCAGCGGCTGACAGAAGTTCTGTCCGTAGCCCGGATATATTTATCATTTCATAGATTAAAAAATATGCGGCAGAAAAATATTCTGCTGCATATTAAAATATGTACGAAAATGAAAATTGTTATACTCCGCTGTAAGCGTTGAAACCCCCGTCAATAGGAATAACGACACCGGTAACAAAGCTTGAAATATTTGAAAGCAGGTAAAGAACAGTACCCTGAAGGTCTTCAGGTTCGCCGAATTTACCCATAGGGGTACCTGCAATAATTCTGTGGCCGCGGGGAGTAAGTTCTCCGGTTTTTTCATCGGTCATCAGAAAACGGTTTTGATTGGTCAGGAAGAAACCGGGAGCAATTGCATTTACACGGATACCGGTTTTTGCCAAATGAACGGCAAGCCATTCGGTAAAGTTGTTGATAGAAGCTTTTGCTGCAGAATAGGCAGGGATCTTAGTCAGCGGGCGGAATGAGTTCATGGAAGAGATATTCAATACAGAACCGCTACCGGCTTCAACCATATCCCGGGTAAACACCATGGTAGGCAATACGGTTCCGATAAAGTTGAGGTTAAATACTTTTTCGAAACCATCAAGGGTCAAACCATAGAATGTGTCTTCAACCTTGGAGGATTTTTCCATGGTTTCGAGCTGGGTAGTAGCTTTGGGAGAATTTCCACCTGCACCGTTAATCAGGATGTTGATTTTACCTAACTTCTGATTGATTTCTTCTTTGGCCTTAGCCAGGGATTCCTTGTCCAGAACATTACCCTGAACGCCGATTACAGTACTGCCTGTTTCTTTGGCTATTTCGCCGGCAACTTTATCAGCCAATTCTTTGTTCAAATCAAGAATGGCAAGTTTAACCCCTGCAGAAGCAAGTCCTTTGCTTAAGGCTGTGCCAATGACACCGGCTCCGCCGGTAATCACGCATACCTGTCCTTTCAGATCTTCAAATGATAAATTTTTCATTTTATTTGTTTTTTCTTAAAAGCCGAATGGAACCCGCATGTTACTATTCCAGAACCCAATGATAGTAAAATCGCCTGTTTCAGACTTGTTTTTACATCCGGCTTTTATGTTTAATTTTTTTACATGCGGATTACACGTAAAATTATATCTGTTTACCAAATTACAGGTCTTATTTCCCTGCAAAGAAACAAAATATATTCAAATATCGTGTACGCAAACGGTAAATATTTTTAAAAATAAAATAAATGCTGATGCCAAATTTTGATACTTCTATTCATATTTAGAAGAAATTGCAACTAAAACATAAAGAACAATATGCAAAAATGATTTTTATAAGGTTTTTGAAAACCTTATAAAACGATGGAAAAAGTATCCCGGAAACCTCTTAGAAATTCTTCTGCCGAAAGGCATCCGTGCCCCGGTAGCTGTAAGGATTTCAGGTAGATAAAACCATCCAGTACGGCAACCTTAATATATTTTTTATTATCCGTAAAAATTTTTCCTAAGTTTTCTGATTGCGAAACAATGTGGTTTTCTTCAAAGCTTGAAAGAAAGATTTTTAAGGGGATTTTTTGGTCCGGATCCTGTCCTGTCCTGATTTCCGTCCATGCAGTAGGGTAGGGGCTAAGCCCCCGGATGAAATTGTGTATGTCTTTTCCGGGTTTATTCCAGTCTATTTTGCAATTTTCCTTAAAAATTTTCGGGGCAGGTTTTAAAGCCCCGGAGTCAGTCAGTTCAGATTGCCGGGTATGAGGGTAACTTCCATTTTCTATATCCTTCACCGTTTTAAGCAATAAACCTGCTCCTGTTTCCATCAGCTTATCGTGCAGTTCGCCGGCTGTTTGGTCAGGGCCAATGGGTACTGTTTCCTGGTAAATAATTTCTCCGGTATCTATGTCTTTGGAAATAAAGAATGTAGTTACGCCGCTTTCTTTTTCTCCGTTAATAACGGCCCAATTGATGGGGGCTGCGCCACGGTATTGCGGCAATAAGGAGGCATGCAGATTGATTGTGCCTTTGGGCGGCATGCTCCATACCACTTCGGGCAACATTCGGAAAGCGACAACAACCTGAAGATCCGCATTTAATGCTTTAAGCTGAGCCAGAAATTCGGGATTTTTCAATTTTTCAGGCTGAAGAACAGGCAAATTTCTTTCCAGGGCAAATTTTTTCACCTCCGAGGCTTGCAATTTTTTGCCTCTTCCTGCTGGTTTGTCCGGTGCAGTAACTACTGCTGCTATCTCGTAATTGTTGTCTATGAGGGTTTTAAGCGTTGCCACTGCGAATTCGGGTGTACCCATGAAAACTATTCTCATTTGCCTTGGGGTTTATAATGGGCCAGGTTCAAAAAATGTCCCATTTTATCGCGTTTCGTTTCAAGGTAAAAATGATTGTATTTGTTTGGAGCTATTTCTATAGGAACGTGTTCCGTTATTTCCAGTCCATATCCCTGTAATCCTTTCATTTTCTTAGGATTATTGGTAAGCAACCGTATTTTTCCCAGTCCAAGTTCTCTCAGAATGCTTGCTCCTACACCATAATCGCGTTCATCGGCATTAAAACCCAGCTCAATATTGGCCTGGACGGTATCCCTTCCTTCTTCCTGAAGCTTGTAAGCCTTGATTTTATTGAACAGGCCTATGCCTCTTCCTTCCTGGTTCATGTAAAGAATTACGCCTTTGCCGGTTTTCTCGATCAGGCGCATGGCTTCATGAAGCTGGTCGCCGCAATCGCAACGGAAACTTCCGAAAATGTCTCCTGTAAGGCAGGAAGAATGAACCCTTACCAGTACAGGTTCGTTTTTTGTCCATGTTCCTTTAATCAGGGCAACATGTTCAAGGCCATTGGATTTCTGGATAAAAGGGATCAGTTCGAAGTTCCCGTATTCGGTGGGAAGTTTTACTTTTACGCCTTTGACGATCAGGCTTTCTTCTTTAAGCCTTCTGGCAATAAGATCTTCAATGGAGATAATTTTCAAATTGAATTTATCAGCTATTTTGAACAATTGTGGAAGGCGTGCCATGGTTCCATCTTCATTCATGATCTCTACCAGTGCACCGCCAGGGGTAAGTCCGGCCATCCGGGTAATGTCAACAACCGCTTCGGTATGTCCGGAGCGTTTCAAAACGCCTTTGTTTTTTGCCCGCAGGGGAAAGATATGTCCCGGACGCCCTAAATCCATTGGCTTGGTGGAAGGATCCACGAGGGCTTTAATGGTTTTTGCCCTGTCACTTGCCGAAATACCGGTGGTACATCCATGTCCGATTAAATCAACGGAAACGGTAAAGGCTGTTTGATAGGGGGCTGTGTTTTCACTAACCATCAGGTCAAGTTCAAGTTCCTCGCAACGTTCTTCAGGCAGTGGGGTACACATTAATCCCCTTCCATAGGTGACCATAAAGTTTACTATTTCAGGAGTAATCAGCTCCGCAGCAACAATAAAATCCCCTTCATTCTCACGGTCTGCATCATCAACAATAATTATAGGCTTTCCTGCTTTAATATCTTTGATCGCTTCGTCAATGGTGTTTAGTTTTCTCTTATTTCCTTCTTGTGGGTTGCCAGACATTTGTTTTTACTCCTTTTAAAAATTTGAAGAACCCCCATAATAAAGCAAGGTTCATATTATAAAAATGTGAAATAAACCGTAAAATTACGATATCTATCTTTATTTTTTTCAATAAATGATCTGCCAAAGGAATTCCTATAGCCAATAAACATTGAAAATAAAACATACAAAGGTAAAAATTGTTTCCATCTAGTAGAAAAATATTGGAAATAATGGCTAAAACCAAGAAGAACGGGCCAAACCAGCGCAGCACTTTATGAGATAAGAAGCAGAACGCCAAACCGCGATATGGAGGCCAAAGTAAATGTCCGAAAATTTTCAGGTTTTGAAAATTTCCGGCTGATATCCTGACTTTTCTGGCAAATTCATCTTTCGAATTATCAGACATTTTTTCCATGTATCTGGCCGCTAATTCGAGTATACACCTGCTTCCTATTTCGAGCACCTTCAAGGTGATATAAAAATCATCAACAGCAAAGCCTTCAGGTATGGGAGAAAAATATCCCTTTCTAATGGCATAGCAGGCTCCATGAGCACCAATCATCGCCCCCCATATTTTTCCTTCGTTATATTTGATTTTTATCTCATGTGTCATGAAAGTTTTTTCCTGAAAGGAAATCCCTTTTTTTTCTGTATGGGGAACAACAATATTACCTCCAACCAGTCCAATATCAGGGTTTTTAAAATGTTTTACCAAATGGAATATGGTACGGGGCTCAAAAAATATGTTTGCATCGGTGAAAATCAAAATCTGATGATTTGCATATTTTACCAGTTGATTGATCACGGACGGTTTGCCTTGCCTTTGTGAATATGAATAAAAATGAAGGTTTGGATATTTTTTCACCAGGGAAGCAAGGATGGCATTCGTATTATCGGTTGATGCATCCGAACCTGCAATAACTTCAAGTTGATGAAGAGGATAGTCAGATTGAAAAAGATTCTCTATTTTTGATTCAATCACCTGTTCTTCATTATACACGGAAAGGATTACGGAAATTCCCGGCAATTCATTCATATCTGAATAACACAGATTGTTGTTTGTTTTGAACTTTGCCAGTATTTTAAGGATGAAAGGGAAAAGGAGATAGCTGTGAAGCAGGGCTGCTGCCGAAGTCCAAAACACTACTTTTGCAATATTCAGGTAAAATTGAATTAAAAGAAGCATTTCAAAAGAATTAACCGGTCTGTTGAATATTGTTTATATACCAACCGTAAATTTATACTTTTCCTTTTATTGATTCATAAAAATTCAGCAAAGAATGAACAATGGACTGGGAGTCAAAATTTTCCCTTACAAAATCGGCTGCATTTTTTCCCAGTTGTTGCTGTTTGAGCGGATCGTCCGCCAAATCATGAATATATTTGGTGAACCTATCCGGCGTGTCCGCAATAAGCATCTGTTTGCCGTGTATATAATCAATTCCTGAGGCTCCCAGGGAAGTGGAAATAATCGCTTTGCCATGGGCCATGCCTTCAATGATTTTTATCCTCATCCCGCTGCCTGAAAATAAGGGAACGACCATGATTCCTTTATCCTCCATGAATTTGGCGGCGTCATTCACTTCTCCTGCGAAGACAGTCCTTTCATCTTCATATTTCCTTTTCAGCCATCCCGGGGTATTGCGGCCAGCAATGTAAAATTTCAATTTACTCTGACCGGTTTTCAATGTTTTCTTCTTCCATACTTCCTTTAGAAACCATTCCAGTCCATTGAGATTGGGCATCCAGTCGAGGGCTCCGATAAAAAAAAGAGAGGAAGGATTTGCCGCCGTTACATTGTCGAAATGATTCGTACTGATTCCAAATGAGGCAATATGCATGGGTTTTTTGTTTCCCATAAGGCTGAAAATTTTTGCATCTTCAAGGGTTATGGGAACAATGGCATCATATTGGTTCATCAGCAGGTCCTCCAGTGAATGCACTCTTTGGGAAAAGTTCCTGAGATAAAGCTTTCTTAAAAAGTTCTTTTCATGAACGGCTAAGGTTTTCCAAATATCATGTTCAATATTAGGGGCACGAAGAATAATTTTTGCTGTAGAAAGTTTTCTGATTTTTTCAGCAAAGTAGACAAGATATATGCCTTCAAGTTGAATGATATCGAAATCCCCGTTTTTTATTACTTCTGTTAATTTTTTTTCAAATGACAGGGAATAGAACTGTTCGGCATTATATGGCAAAGAGGAAAAAATGAAGTTTTTAACCAGTTTGAACGGATAAATTCTGGTATCCACAGGAACCGGAATAAATTTTACAGTGGAAGAAAGATCTGCCGGGAGCATTGCCGGGTCATAGAAATGTTTAGGCGTATTCATGCACAAAACAGTTACCGTATGACCTGCCAGGGCATAACCTTTTACAAGGGTCAGAGTGGCAATTGCCCCACCATCCTTAGGCGGGTATGGAAATTTTGTACTAACCAG
>JAUZOH010000070.1 GCA_030706565.1 Bacteroidota bacterium
AGAAGAGATGATGAATGTCGCCAAACAAAAGATGGATGCCAAAGATTACTCGGGAGCCTATGACGAGTATGACCAGATCCTACAAAAAAGGAACTCTTACAAGGCTGCCCTCTACGGGAAAATCAATGCCTTATACTCCATGAAAAAAATAAAGGAAGCCTTGGAATTAACTGATAAATCAATAGATTCCAATCCTACCAATGCCGAATTGTATTTTATGAGAGGGCTGTTATATAACGCCCGCGAGAAGTACGAAAAAGCCATTGATGATTTTAATAAGTGTTACTCTATAGATTCAACAGTACATACCTTTGATGTGTATCTAAACCGGGGGGTAGCCCAGTTGAATTTGCCTGAATGGGAGTTGGCCCTGCATGATTTTAATGAGGCAGTCAGGCTGGAACCCGATAATGCCAGTGCCTACCATAGCCGGGGTTTAGTGAATTACAACCTGGGCAATTTCCAGGATGCCGTGAATGATTTTGATAAATCCCTGGAGTTGAATGCAGACAATAATGTTACCTATTATAATCTGGGGATGACTTATTTCAGAATGGATAAAATTGAAAATGCCTGTATCAATTTCCATAAGGCTTGTTCTATGGGTAATGACAATGCTTGTAAGATGGTAATTATGCAGTGTGAAGGGAAACATTGAGGCATTCATTTAGAAATAATTGAAAGAAATAATTTTTTTTCTTTATGTCTTTTGTCAGGTAACTTAATGTAATTATTTGATTGATAGTTGTCTATGTAAATATCAACAATAAAATCAAATCCTGTGAATAAATTTATATAAAACACTATTTATTGGTTTTAATTTTTTTTAATATTGTACCCCGAAAAAATAAGGGGTTTAGGGGCAAAACTGAAGGTGGAAAAAATCGATAAGAGTGAAGCCCTGCATAGGATGTGGAAGTTTTTGTCCTGTGTGAAAAAAAATGAAGTCAGATGTAGATTTTTTATATTATTTGCATAAATTTAGATAAAAAGTTTGCAGGCAAAAAAATTGAATGAATTAATTGGAAAACAAAAATATAAGTCTTAATTTTTCTTTGTTAAAGGTTGGAAATAAGAGAATAATTGTTGCTGTGGTTTTCGTTCCATGGTGTTGAAATAGTGACAATAATAACAATGATCAATATTGTTCGTTTTGTCGAAAAATAATTTAGTTATTAACCAATTTAATTTTTTATGTACTTTGATGATGACTCAAATTTTAAAGCAAAAGTCTTTTCCTGACGGAATGGACTTCGGAGGGGTTCTTTTTGGAAATAGAATTCCTCAGGATTACTTCGAAACCAAAGGAATTGGCCAAAGTGACATTGCTATTCATGCAGGATCTTATCATCTTGCACTCAAAGCGGCTGGTATTGAGATGTACAATATCATCACTTATTCCTCCATTCTACCGGGAATCGCAAAAAGGGTGGAAAAACCTACCAATAAAGTACACGGTGCCGTAATGGAATCAATTATGTCCGTGTGTCACGCGCAAAAAGGCGAAAGAGCATCTGCGGGAATTATTTATGGATGGTTGTACGACAAACAAACCAACGACAAATTTGGGGGCTTGGTCTGTGAACATTATGGAAATTGTCCAGAAGAAGAAATTCAACAACGCCTGAATGCCAGCTTAAACGAGCTTTATGTTAATGGCTTTTCTGAAAAGTACAATTTATTAGATATTCATACAATTACTGAAAGTTTTGTTCCTGAAAAAAACTATGGAACGGCTTTGGTAGCTTTATGCTTTACATCTTATTATTACCCGATTATTAGTTCTTACGACAAAAGCGGAGTAAATTATCTTAATAACTAGGGTTGAGATTTAGGGTGCAAATTAAAATTTCATTTCATGTCAAGTTATGGTTATTTCCCTGAAGAGTACACTGAGTTAGAAACAGCAAAAATAGTTGTACTTCCTGTGCCTTATGATGAGACCAGCACATGGGGAAAAGGTGCAGATAAAGGACCTGAAGCTTTATTTGATGCTTCGAGGGTGA
Organism: Bacteroidota bacterium; assembly: GCA_030706565.1. Taxonomy (NCBI): domain Bacteria; kingdom Pseudomonadati; phylum Bacteroidota; species Bacteroidota bacterium. The sequence continues at coordinate 2,007 of JAUZOH010000070.1, forward strand.
TGGAACTTTATGATATTGAGACCGATAGCGAGGTGTATCGGCAGGGGATTTATACAGCCCCTCCTGTTACTGAAAAAAGAACTCCTGAGGGTATGACCGATGCTGTTCAAAAAGCATCGGCCCAATATCTGGATAAGAATAAGTTTTTGGTTACGGTGGGTGGCGAACACTCTGTTACGGTGGGCGTTGTTCGTGCTCATGCTGCCAAGTATAAGAATTTAAGCGTTCTTCAATTTGATGCTCATTCAGATCTTCGGGATGTCTACCGGGGCAGCAATTATAACCACGCCTGTGTTATGGCCAGGGTTAGAGAAGTTTGTCCTGTATATGTCCAGGTGGGTATCAGAAGTCAGGATAAGAGTGAATTAAAATACGTTCATCCCGATCGCATTTTTTATGCAAAATATATTTACGACCGGAAAGATTGGATGCAAAAAGCAGTAGATCAACTCACGGATAATGTTTATATCACGATTGATTTAGATGCTTTTGATCCGGGTTATCTGCCTTCTACCGGCACTCCTGAACCGGGTGGAATGAACTGGAATCAAATCTTCGAATTGTTGGCCATGGTGGTCGAACAAAAAAATGTCGTGGGATTTGATGTGGTTGAACTTTGTCCAAGAGATTGCGACAGGGCTTCAAATTTTTTAGCCGCAAAATTAATTTATAAATTATTAAGTTATCGATTTAAAAAAAGCTGAAATTAAATTATTTGAAATGGGGAAAAAAGAGATTCTTAGTGAAACTATTAAACATGTTGATTTTACGTCCTTCGATTCAACTCCGATAGTTGATGCGATGCGTGACATGTCTTTTACTTCGCGAGACACTGCAAACGCTGCCGATATCCTGGCCCGTATGGTAAAGGATAAGGATTGTCTGATTATTCTTACCATTTCTGGTTCAACTTCTGCCGGCGGATGCATGCAGGTTTATTCCGACATGGTGAAGTATCACATGGTCGATGCAGTTGTGTCTACCGGTGCTTCAATAGTTGACATGGATTTTTTCGAAGCTCTTGGTTTTAAACATTACAAAGGATCTCCTTTTGTAGATGACCAGCAATTGAGGTCACAGTATGTCGATAGAATTTATGATACTTTTATCGATGAAGAAGAATTGCAGGTTTGCGACCAGACTATTTGCGAAATTGCAGACACTCTGGAGCCAAGGCCATATTCTTCAAGGGAATTTATTTATGAAATGGGTAAATATCTTACTACCCATTCAAAAAAGCCCAATTCTTTGGTTCAGCTTGCTTATGAGAATAATGTACCTATCTTCTGCCCGGCTTTTAGTGATTGCAGTGCGGGTTTTGGATTGGTAAAGCACCAATGGCAACATCCGGATAAACATGTATCAATTGATTCAGTCAAAGATTTTATGGAATTGACAAAAATCAAAATGGCTGCAAAAGAAACAGGTTTGTTCATGATTGGGGGCGGAACTCCAAAGAATTTTGCACAAGATACAGTGGTTTGTGCAGAAATGTTGGGTAAAGATGTGGATATGCATAAATATGCGGTGCAAATTACAGTTGCGGATGTGCGTGACGGGGCCTGCTCCAGTTCAACTTTAAAGGAAGCCTGTTCCTGGGGCAAGGTTGATACCAGTTTTGAACAGATGGTTTATGCCGAAGCAACTACAGTAGTCCCCTTGATTTGTAGTTTTGTGTATCATAAAAATGAATGGAAAAACAGAGGGAAAAAGGAATTAGCTAAGATTTTTTAGTGGAACCTGTTTTTTCAGGGTGTGATTTTATTTTATTGTTGAAGTATTTTTATATTTCCTTAACAAAAGTTAAAGAATCACGTAAAAAGGAATAATTTTTTAGTTGCCTTATAGTTCTACCAATTAAACATTTTGATTATGAAAAAATGTAAATGTATCCAAAACCGGGAAAGTGATGAAGGCTCAGGTAATTTCCTGGTTAACAATTTTTATTATTATGATTATGTCCCTAATGCGGGCGATCATCCTCCTTTTTACAGGGTTTTTAATAAAGAAAATAATTCGCATGAGGATATTGAGTACGACGAATTTCATCTGTTTTTTAAGAAGTACTGACGATCTAAACCTCTTGAATATTTATTCAGGAGGTTTTTCTTTTTGGGAACTTTGCTTTAATACCTGAATAATCATTAAATTGCGGGGTAATAACCTCCTTGTCTTCAACTGAAATCAACTATGCTAGCTAAACGTATAATACCTTGTCTGGATGTAAGAGATGGGCAAACAGTTAAAGGGGTAAAATTTGTAAATATCCAGAATGTAGGCGATCCGGTAGAGCTTGGTGCTCTATATGCCCAGGAAGGGGCTGATGAACTGGTTTACCTTGATATTACAGCCTCAAATGAAGGACGAAAAACTTTTGCTTCACTGGTTAAACGTATTGCTCGAAATTTAAACATCCCTTTTACTGTAGGTGGCGGAATTAGCGATATCCATGATGCTGAGGTCTTACTTGCCGCCGGGGCTGACAAGATTTCCATCAATTCATCTGCCGTGAAGCATCCGGATTTAATCAACCAGATTGCTAAAAATTTCGGAAGCCAGTTTGTGGTGGTCGCTATTGATGCCAGATTTGAGAATAATGACTGGGTGGTTTATGTCAATGGCGGGAGAATAGCTACCCCTAAAAGGTTGTTCTCCTGGGCACTGGAAGCTCAGGACAGAGGCTGCGGAGAAATTTTGTTTACCTCCATGAACCACGATGGTACAAAAAATGGTTTTGCCTGCGATACTCTTGCCCATTTATCCGAAATCCTAAGTATTCCTGTTATTGCATCGGGTGGGGCAGGGACAATGCAGCATTTTGCCGATGTGTTCACCCGGGGTAAAGCTGATGCAGGACTTGCTGCCAGCATTTTCCATTTCAGGGAAATTCCTATTCCTGCATTGAAAAATTATCTCCGGGATCAGGGAATTGCCGTAAGAATAAATTAAAATAGTTCAATTTGAATATCATTGAAATCTGTTCAATAATAAATAATTTTTTAACATTTTTGTTCACAAAAACTTATCGTGGTTTTTAAACTGCCTTTATTTATATATATTTACTATCTTATTAAAATAATCTGATTTATTATTATATGGACATAGTTAGAGCCGAACACGTACATAAAAAATTCAACACCCAGGTTGCATTAGAGGATGTAAGTATTTCTGTAAGAGAAGGATCTGTTTTTGGCCTTCTTGGTCCCAATGGGGCTGGCAAAACAACTTTAATACGGATCATTAACCAAATTACTGCTCCTGATGAGGGGAAATTGTTTTTTGGCGATCATCAACTTAGTTCCAATGATATTGCCTATATCGGTTATTTACCCGAAGAAAGAGGCCTGTACCGGAAAATGAAAGTGGGTGAGCAGGCCATGTATCTTGCCCAGTTGAAAGGCCTTTCAAAGGCTGATGCTTGGCAGAAGCTTAAATATTGGTTCGAAAAATTTGAAATACAGGGCTGGTGGAACAAGAAGATAGAGGAACTTTCCAAAGGAATGCAGCAGAAGGTACAGTTTATTGTTACTGTTTTGCATGAGCCTAAACTTCTGATCTTTGATGAACCCTTCAGTGGTTTTGATCCCATTAATACCAATCTCATCAAAAAGGAGATGTTGAACCTTAAAGAAAAAGGGGCTTCTATTATTTTATCCACCCACAATATGAGTTCTGTTGAAGAACTTTGTGATGATATCGCCTTGATTAATAAGTCGAAAGTAATATTAAGCGGTAACGTGGAAGAAATCAGGAAAGACTTTAAACCCAATATTTATGAGGTGACTTTTGAGGGGGAAATTGAAAAGTTGAAAGCATCTCTGAATGATCATTATGAAGTGATAGAAGAAAAAAAGAATCATCATTTAAACACGGCTTTAATCAGGATTTATAACCACAGTGTTGAAAACGAACTTCTTTCTCTAATTATGCCTTCTGTGCATATTACCTCTTTCAATGAACTGATTCCCGGCATGAACGACATTTTTATCAAGGTGGTTGAACAATATAATCGTCAGAGCCAACCCTCAACAATAGCCTGAAAATTTTAATAGTAAATAAAAATCAGCAAATTCGATATATAACAATGAATAAAATATCTTTGATTGTACACAGGGAGTTTTCGACCAGAGTCAGGAAGAAATCATTTATCATAATGTCCATACTCGGGCCGTTTTTATTCGCTGCTTTTATGATAATTCCTGCCTGGATGACCCATATGGAGGATAAGGATGTGAAAACTATCGCTGTGGTTGATAGTTCACATTTATTTATTCAGAAACTACCGGAAACACAATATGTAAAGTACAAGTACCTTCAAAATACCTCTATAGCTGAGCAGAAAAGGTTATTTGAGGGTTCCGGTTATTACGCACTTTTATATATTTCCGAAAGTGTTTCCAACAATCCCCAATCAGTTATGCTCATGTCTGATAAACAGCCAAGCTTTTCTGTAGTCGAACAAATCAAGGGGGCTATGGAAAAAGAACTTGAGCGGCAGAAGCTCAGGGCATATCATATAGAGAATATCGATCAAATCTTATCGTCGGTGAAGACTACCCTGGATATACAAACGGTCAAATGGGTTAAGGGCGGTGAAGAAAAAACAGGTTCCGCTGGGGTTAAAATGGTTACGGGCTATGTGGGGGCTTTCCTGATTTACTTTTTTATTTTTCTGTTCGGTTCCCAGGTGATGAGAGGGGTTATTGAGGAAAAAACAAACCGTATTGTGGAAGTGATGGTTTCTTCGGTTAAACCATTTGAACTGATGATGGGGAAAATTATAGGCATTGCCCTGGTTGGCCTTACGCAGTTTCTTATTTGGGTGATACTTACCTTTTCAATAGTTGTCTGGGCTCAGAAAACATTTTTTCCTGATTTGTCTAAAACGCCGACAGAACAGGTGGTTACAAAAGATGTCATGCAAAAAGGCGCAACCACTGTTCAGCCGGACCAGCAATTGCAGCCGCAGGATCAGGAATTGCAGATGCACGATGTATTCTCTTCCGTAAAAGAAATAAATTGGGCGGTAATGTTGGGTAGTTTTATATTTTTCTTCCTTGCCGGATATTTGTTGTATGCGTCTTTATTCGCTGCAATAGGGTCGGCAGTTGACAGTGAGACGGATACCCAGCAATTTATGCTTCCCATCACGATACCTCTTATTCTGGCGATATTTGTGATGGTTAATGCAATTGAGAACCCCGAAGGGCCTATTGCTTTTTGGTTCTCCCTGATTCCTTTTACCTCGCCAATTATTATGCTGGCGCGCATTCCCTTTGGAGTACCTTACTGGCAGCTAACCCTTTCAATTGCATTGCTGATTCTTACTTTCCTGGGTACAACCTGGATGGCAGCAAAAATATACAGAACGGGCATCTTAATGTATGGGAAGAAAGTGAATTATAAGGAATTGTGGAAATGGCTCAAGTACAAAAACTAAAGAAACCCTGTTTCCGGCTTTGAAATTATATAGTTTGATATGTTTTATGTCTGAAATATATGTAAATCAAGATATTGCTTTACGGAATATTAAAGTAGAACATGCCGATGAAATCTATAATTTGATCAGCAGGAATCGTCATGCTTTAAGGAAATGGTTGCCTTTTGTTGATAATACACTCAGGCCTAACGATACCCGTCGATATATTTTACAGGTTAATGAAGACGTTGAAAAATCACAGGAAATTGTATTTGAGGTTTGGTTTAAGAATCAAATTGCTGGGTTAATTAGCTACCGCAGCATTGATTATATTAACCAGAAAATTGAAATCGGTTACTGGCTTTCTCCTCAATTCGAAGGAAAGGGGATTATCACTTTATCGGTCAGGGAACTCATCCGGCATGCATTTAATGATATGAATATCAACAGGATATATATACGCTGTGGAATTGAAAATACCAAAAGCAGCAATATCCCCAAACGTTTGAATTTTAAGTTTGAAGGAATTGAGCGGGACGGACAATTATTGAATGGTAAGTTTATTGATCTTGAAGTTTATAGTTTGCTTAAAGTAGAATGGATGATAACTTCTTAATAATGAATAGTATATGCAGATTCCGATTTTAATTCTCTTAGAAAATCCACATATATTATAATTCCTGGCTTGAAATTTATAACCAGGTAAAGGTTAGGAGACATATTTTTTGATTAATTTGCGACATTCTTAAAATTAGTTGGTTGAATGAAAATAGCAATTGATTTTGACGGGACTATTGTAGAACATCGCTATCCTGAAATTGGTAAGGTAAAGCTTTTTGCATTTGAAACTATGAAAGAATTGCAGAAACAAAAGCATCAGCTTATTTTATGGAGTTTCCGTTCAGGGAAAAAATTAAATGAAGCAGTGGAATTTTGCCGGGAACATGGAATAGAATTTTATGCAGTAAATAAAAATTATCCTGAAGAAGTGTTTGATGATTCCATTAGCCGGAAAGTACAGGCGGATGTTTATATTGATGATCGGAATCTGGGTGGATTCCCGGGTTGGTCTTCAGTTTGGCAATTGCTTAATCAAAATGACCCCGATTTCACGGAAGACTTTGATCATATTCCTGGTTATCTTTCGTGGACTCAAAGGTTAAGAAGCTTATTCAGTCATATAAAAAAATACTAGTCAGATTTAAAATAAATTTATTTCAGAATGAATAAAGTGTTCAAGTATTTCTTTTTAAGTATAAATATCCTTTTTTTGATTTTTTCATGTTCAGGAAAAAATTCACATCAGGCAGGTAGCGGAGAATCAGCATCAGAACTGGCAGTGAAACCCCGTAACTGTCAAATAGTTTCACCTTCTGACCAATCTAAATTTAAACTAGGTGATAAAATAAAAATTGCGTTAAAAATTAAAAAGAAAGGGATTTCTGTTGATTCTGTTTTGTTCTATGCCGAAGGCACTAAAATCGGGAAGGGGGACAACTCCGGTTTAAGTATGAATTGGAATTCGGAAAATTCACCCTTGGGCCAGGTAACAATCAGAGTGGTTGCATATTTGAAAGGAGCCGGGCAGGAAGAAAATGATGTTACGGTGGTTTTGTTATCCAATGTGGCACCCATTCAATATTCTTATACTGTTGTAAAGACCTATCCTCACGATGCTTCGGCTTATACCCAGGGACTTATCTATGATAACGGCTTTTTATTTGAAGGAACAGGTTTGAATGGGCAATCCACTTTGAGGAAGGAAAATTTAAAAACTTCTGATATTCTGAAGGAAATTAGTTTGTCTTCCGAATATTTTGGAGAAGGAATTACCCTGTTTAATAATAAAATATATCAGATTACCTGGAAATCACAGGTGGGATTTGTTTATGACAAGGAAAGTTTCAAGTTGCTGAATAAGGTATACTTTCAAAATGCCGAAGGTTGGGGGCTTACAAATAACGGCAAACAAATTATTCTAAGTGATGGTACGGAAAAATTATTTTTCCTGCATCCCGATAATTTTGCGGAAGATCATCACATTTCTGTTTATGACAACAAGGGAATGATTGATAAACTTAATGAACTGGAGTATATCAAGGGGGATATTTATGCCAATGTCTATGGATCTGATTACATTGTAATTGTTGATCCTGCCACAGGTAAGGTAAAAGGGAAAATTGATCTGAAAGGTTTATTGAAAAAAGAAGATTATACCGACAATACCGATGTCCTGAATGGTATTGCTTATGATCCCAAAACCGAAAGGTTGTTTGTTACCGGGAAAAACTGGCCAAAACTTTTTGAAATCAAAATTCACCCAAAGAAATAGATAAAAAATTTCTTATAAGGTTAAATAAAAACTGATATAAATTACAGAAGCCGTATATTATGAACGTATACGGCTTATTTTGTCTCTTAAAATCAGCCCGTTGAAATTTACTCCTTGGCTTTAAGTGCTGAAAATTAGGTTATTATTACATATTTAACATTTATTAAAGTTTTATTAATTTCCTTTTTCGATAATAATCACTTACTTTGTAGAAGTAAAATAGGTATGTTAAGAATGAGAATTCAGTTTTAATGAATAATTGTTTTTTTTATCTCAAAATTGCAAGTCTATTTTATTGGAAACTGTTGATAAGGTGTTTAAAACTCCCTTTCTATTGTTCAAAATTCCAGGACAGGTTAATGAAGTTTTGGAGAGCAAATAAGTATTTTTGCAGTTTTAATTATTTTTTATAGTATTGCTTCGTTAAATTTTACTTAAATTATTAAAAATGGCAAAAGTAATTGCATTAGCAAATCAAAAGGGAGGAGTTGGGAAAACAACAACAGCAATTAATCTGGCAGCCAGTTTGGCTGTGCTTGAGAAAAAAGTGTTGTTGGTTGATGCTGACCCACAGGCAAATGCAACTTCCGGTATAGGCTTTGATCTTAGAAATATAAAAGCGAGCATTTATGAATGTCTTATCGATGGAGTGAATCCTAAAAGTGTCGTTTTAGACAGTGAGCTCGATAAGTTGCATCTGATTCCTTCTCATATTGATTTGGTTGGTGCAGAAATTGAAATGCTGAATATTCCAAACAGGGAAAAAGTACTTAAACATATCATTGAGCAGGTGAAAGATGATTATGATTATGTTTTTATTGATTGTTCCCCGTCCCTGGGATTGATTACTGTAAATGCCCTGTCAGCCGCCGATTCTGTTATTATCCCCGTGCAATGTGAATATTTTGCCCTTGAAGGAATCGGGAAATTACTCAATACCATTAAAATCATCCAGAATCATTTGAATCCTTCCCTGGAAATCGAAGGATTTTTGTTGACCATGTATGATGCCCGTTTGAGGTTATCCAACCAGGTAGTCGAAGAAGTTAGAAAGCATTTTCAGACCATGGTATTTGATACCATTATCCAAAGAAACACAAAACTTAGCGAGGCGCCCAGTTTTGGAAAACCGGTTGTGCTTTATGATGCCAATTCAACGGGTACCAATAACTATTTGAATCTGGCCAAGGAATTTTTGCAGAAAAATAAAGCAACTAAAATCCCGGATTCGGCTAAAGTAGTTCAATAATTGGGTGGAAGGGCCTGATTTAAAATTATAAGTTAAGTTATTTAAAATATTTTATAAGTTTTATGGCAAAAAAGAATGCATTAGGAAGAGGTTTGGGCGCATTAATTGAAGAGGCGAATACATTAACCGAAGAAACATCCGTAGTTAATGACGTACTTAATATCAGGGAAATAGCCATCGATAAAATTGAAGCTAATCCCTTCCAACCCCGGAAAAATTTCGACCAGGATGCATTAAATGAATTGGCTGCATCTATTCAGGAGTTGGGCATCATTCAGCCTATTACTGTCAGGAAAATAGAGGGTGGAAATTATCAGCTGATATCCGGTGAAAGAAGGTTCAGGGCTTCCGGCATTGCAGGTTTGGACAAGATCCCTGCTTATGTGCTCACGGTTGATGATAAATCCTTGCTCGAACTTGCATTGGTGGAGAATATCCAGCGCGAAGACCTGAATTCAATTGAGGTGGCAATCAGTTACCAAAGATTGATGGAAGAGTGTAGCCTCACTCAGGAACGTCTTAGCGAAAGAGTCGGCAAGAAAAGGGCAACTATTTCAAATTATTTGAGGTTGTTGAAGTTGCCTGCAGAAATTCAATTAGGCATAAGGGAGAACAAACTTTCCATGGGGCATGCACGTGCTTTAATCGGCATAGATGATCCCGGCATTCAACTCAAAGCCTATCATAAGGTTCTTGAGGAAGGACTTTCGGTCAGACAGGTTGAAGGTCTGGTTCGCCATATGTCAGAAGAAAAAGAATACAGGGAATCTTTAAAAAATGAGGAAGAACTGAACGGGAAAAAGGTGCTTTCTGCTATAGCCCCCGAACTGCTGGAAGTAAAAAAACATTTATCAGATAAGTTAAGTACAAAAATTGATTTGAAGCAAAACGAGAAAGGGGCTGGTAAAATCATCATTTCCTTTAAATCTACTGATGATTTTTCGCGTATCCTTTCCCTTATTGATAATGCCGAAATATAATACGTTCATAAAAAATAATATTTTGATTTATAGGAAGTTACATATAATCACAACTGAGGCAGTGTGTGCTGTTTTGATACTTCTTTTGTCCCAGTCTGTTGGTTATTCTCAAAGCATCAATAAAGATTCGATATCTCAAACTCAGACCGACACCATTCAGCCAAAAAATGTTCATTCTCCTGCAAAAGCTTCACTGATGTCAGCTATTTTGCCCGGTCTGGGACAGGCTTATAATAAAAAATACTGGAAAATACCTATCCTTTATGGAGGAATCGGTACTTTAATTTATTATATCAGGCTCAACAACAGGGAATATAATAAATATGAAAACTCATACATTGCTTTGACCAATCCTCAGCCGGGGTATAGCGATGCCTTCAATGGAACAAAATCCTCAGACGAATTAAAATTTTATAAGGAATATTACCGCCGGTGGAGGGATTTAAGCTGGATCATTTTAAGCGGTACTTATGTGTTAAATATCATTGATGCCACGGTTGATGCCCATTTTTTTAATTTTGAAATCAGTGATGATTTGAGCTTGAAAATATCTCCGTCCATATTGCCTATTCCAAATATGGCAACTCCTTCATTAGGAATAACTTGCAGTATTAATTTTTGATCTTGATTATGGGGAATAAAAAATAAAGAATTATGAATAATATCTATCGACTTTTCTTTATAACTGCATTTGTGATTTTTTCGTCAGTTGCCTCCGCATTTACTGTTCCAAAGGATAGTCTGGGGACTGAGGCCAACACAAGTGAGTTTGAAGCCACTTTAGATAGTGTCTTAAATTTATGGTATATTGAAAAATCATTGAATAATACCGCCAATAAATTTTCAGACATCATTTCTACCGAAAAAATTCCTGATTTTCCCGATTCTGTTTATATAGAACGCTTGTCCAAAATCCCTTCCATTATTCCTCTTTCTTTCAATCAGGAAGTGAAAAGTTATATTAACGTATATACCAAAAAGAAAAGAACCAGTGTAGAAGTTATGTTGGGATTGATGGATTATTATTTCCCCATGATTGAAGAGATATTCGATTCTTATAATTTACCCCTTGAACTTAGGTTTCTTCCTGTAATTGAATCGGCTCTGAATCCAAGGGCTGTTTCTAGAGTCGGTGCAACAGGCCTCTGGCAATTTATGTATGGTACGGGGAGAAATTACGGGCTTACAGTCAACTCCTTGGTGGATGAAAGGCGTGATCCCATCAATGCCACCCGTGCTGCTGCCAAGTATGTTAAAGACCTGTACAATATATTTCATGACTGGGTTCTGGTTATTGCTGCTTATAATTGCGGACCGGGAAATGTGAACAAAGCAATCAGGCGTTCGGGCGGAAAAAAGAATTATTGGAGCATCTATTATAATTTACCCCGCGAAACCAGGGGATATGTTCCTGCTTTTATTGCGGCTACCTACACAATGAATTATTACAAGGAACATGGTTTGGTTCCTAAGATAATTGATATGCCACAGGCAACGGATACGATTATGATTACCGACAATTTACACCTTAAACAGGTTTCTGGTGTATTAAATCTTCCTATCGAAGAACTTAGAAATTTGAATCCCCAGTACAGGTATGATATTGTTCCGGGGAAAACGTTGCCCTGTACCCTTACATTACCTTTCCAGTATACTTCTAAATTTATTGACATGCAGGATTCTATATTTGCTTATAAGGATTCTCTGTTTTTTAATCCTGCACTTAAACTGATGAGCCCTGCCCATAGTTATACCCATTATCGTCCACGATATACTGCCGAGGCGAAAAATAGTGAACGGGAACAGGAGAGGGAACGGATA
>JAUZOH010000071.1 GCA_030706565.1 Bacteroidota bacterium
CGGCACCGTAAGCAGTATTTATAAAAAAACATGCTCCCAGTATAATAGCTAATACTACAAACCTGATTTTTAACATAACATATTTTAGTTAATTAGTGATTTTTATAATTAATTTTCAGAACACATTCACAATAATCCTATTTCTGCCGGCTTCATTTCCCTTTACCTTCATTGCCTCTCCGGAGAAATGCCTTTTTCATCAAATCCAACCAACTCCCATCCTATGCCGATTTAATTACTTCCCAGTGTATCAATATTTATGACCTCTTGCAGAAGCAACAAAGATAATAAATCATACATCCCCGCAGTAATTTGGAATGGAATATGAGTAATTTTAACCATAAATGACCGGAAACCAATTTTATGTCAAGGCATTTCCTAAAGGGAAATAAGCAAAATGAATTCCAATTCATCACGAATGAACCTCCAGATTGCTTGAAGCATCCCCTTTGGCATATTGAGAAGCACTCATTCCAAATTCCTGACGGAAACATTTACGGAAATGCGATAAGTCCTTAAATCCAACAGCAAATGCAACTTCCGAAACATTCAACTTATTTTGTTCCAAAAGCTGGGCCGCCCGCTTAAGACGAATATTCCTGACAAACTCCCTCACTGTCATTTCAGTGAAAACGGATAATTTGCGATATAGCTGTGTACGGCTTACCCCTACGTCCTGTGCAATCTTGTCTATATCCAGATCAGGATCAGCCAGGTTATTTTCAATCACCTCAATAACTTTCTGAAGAAAATGTTCGTCAGGAGAGGTTATGGTTACATCAGTCGGCATTAAGACCATCTCCTCCGAATATTTTTTACGCAAAGTTTCACGGATGGAAAGCAAATTGTAGACCTTAGTCCTGAGGAATTCCATATCAAAGGGTTTGGTGATATATTCATCTGCCCCGGTTTTATTCCCTTCCATTTGGTGATCTTTTGAAGAAAGAGCAGACAGAAGTATGAACGGAATATGCGAAGTCCGTTCATCATTCTTGATCTTCTGGCAAAACTCATTTCCATCGACAGGCGACATCATGATATCCGATATAATGATATCCGGAATATGTTTAAAAGCGAGTACCAATCCTTCTTTCCCATTAGAGGCCTCAAACACTTTAAATTCCTGGTCAAAATTTGACCGTATAAAAAAACGTATATCAGGATGATCATCGACAACCAGCATAATTTTTCCGGAAGACGAGTCAGAATCCTTATTGCTAAAGCGATCTAAAGTTTCAGGCGCAACTGACTCAAACGGTACAGACTGTTCTTCAGTTTTTAAATTATAGGGAAGACGCACGGTTACACTGGTACCCTCGCCAGGCTTGCTTTTTAGAGTAATAGTCCCATGATGAAGATCTACAAGCTCTTTAGTCAGAGCCAACCCAATACCACTTCCTGTTTTACCTTTGGCATTAGGGGACTGAAAAAACAGGGTGAAAATTTTGTTCAGGTTTGCCTCAGGAATTCCAATACCGTTGTCTTCTACCACAATCTGAATAAATTTCCCTGGTTTACTGCTGTCGTTCTCATCGGTCAGCAGCGAAAGATTTACCATTACAGACCCGCCGTCAGGGGTAAATTTCAATGCATTTGAAATCAGATTATTAATAATTTTTTCAAGTTTGTCAGTGTCAAATGAAGTGAATAATTCATTATCATCAGCATTAAACTTTAGATCTATGTGTTTTTCCTCAGCCATTTGAATAAAAGAATCAACAATTTCACTGGTAAACGAAACGATATCCCCCTGAGAAAATTCAATTTTCATTTTCCCTGATTCAATTTTCCTGAAATCGAGTAATTGATTCACCAATTTAAGCAACTGCCTTGCATTACGCCTTATCATGGCCAGATAAACCTTCATTTCTTTTGCAGTCATGTTGGAATCAAGCATTTTTTCAATTGGAGAAATGATCAGGGTTAAAGGCGTACGAAGTTCGTGGGATATATTGGTGAAAAAATTCACTTTCATCATATCCAGGTCGTGCAGTTTTTTGGCCCTCTCCCGTTCATAATCCAGGGCATATTGCAGGCGGCGCCTGTTCTCCCAAAAAAGGAACAAATAATAAACCGCTATTGACAACAATATAACCATCAAGATCCTAAACCACCAGGTCATCCAAAAAGGTGGAAGAATTTTAATTTTTACGGTAAGCATTTTATCGCTCCAAATCCCGTCATCATTGCTTGCCCTGACCATAAAAAGGTAATTGCCGGGATTGAGGTTGGTATAGGTCACTGAATGCTGGGTAGTAGCCGCATTCCATCCTTTTTCAAACCCCGTCAACTTATACTGATATTGGTTCTTAATAGCATTGGCATAATTTAAGGCAGCAAATTCGAGTGAAAAAATATTTTGATTGTATGGAAGTTTAATCTCGCTGGCCTCAGAAATACTTTGATTCAACAAGGAAGTGCCAATATGGACTTCTTTATTGAAAATTTTAAGTCCGGTAAGCATTATAGGAGGCCTGTATAAATTTTCCTTAATTTTTGCCGGATCAAAAATGCTAAAACCTGAGATCCCGCCAAAAATCAACTCTCCATTGGGCGTCTTATAACATGCCCCATATTGAAATTGATTATTTTGAAGCCCATTTTCACGGTCAAAATTTTTAAAAATTCCTTTGATTGGATCAAATCTGGACAATCCATTTATGGTGCTTATCCAAAAATACCCCCGGTTGTCCTCAAGAATGCAATAAGCCTGATTATTGGCAATACCTTTGGTCTGGTCGTAACATTTAATAATTCCTTTATTTTCATCAAAAAGGATCAATCCATAATCCAGTGAGGTAAGCCAGTAACGCCCCTGTTTGTCTTCGTACATCATCCGGATCCGGATGTTGAAACGTCTTATTCTTCCGGTATTGGGATTCCAAATAACCAATTTATTATTTGAGCCTAACCACAAATCACCATGTGAATCATTTTTAATCCATAAAACCTCTTCCCTGATCACATTCGGATAATGGATGAAAATTTTTGATTTGGGCTCAAAACGATCCAGTCCGGCTTCTGTCCCTAGCCAAATGTTTTTTTTACTATCCATCACAAGCGACCAGACAATATTATGATACAAACTTTTATTGTCCCCGGGTTTGTTCATAAAATTTGCAACATGTCCGGTTTTAAGGCTGATCACACTAAGACCTCCACCATAGGTTCCCACCCAAAGATTTCCGGAATTATCACCTATTAATGCCTTAATGCAATTCGTTTGCAGGCCATTTCTACTTTGTGTGATATAAGAAAAGGTTTTGGTTTTAGGATTAAAAACATTGATTCCTCCTTCTTCAGTCCCTATATAAAGTTTCCCTTGAGGATCCATCCAGAAAGCATAGATTTCGCCATTGTTCAAATATTGATGATCATTAGGCATAGCCTTATAGGTACGGAATAACTGCTTTTCGGCTACGACATGACTCAATCCGCTGCGCGTAGCTATCCAAAAATCCCCTTTGGCATCCCTGAAAATATCCATTATTGAATTATGGCATAAACTTTGGGGTTCGCGGTCGTCATGCCTGAAGAAAGAAAATTTCCTGTTTTCTTTAGAATAAATGTATAATCCCCCGCGGGTTCCAATCCAGTATAATCCACTCTTATCCTTTACAATTGAACGTACTGTAACAGCACGTTCATTTTTCGAATCAATTATAAGCCGCTTCCACTTTAAAGTAAATTGATTTACCTGGAAAATCCCATGACTAATGGTACCCACCCACATCTGCCCGTCATCATCGCGAAAAACAGTAAGAATTTCTTCTTTAGGAATAGCAACATGCCTGAATATACCTGTTCCCGGATTAAAAATATCAAGTCCCGCGTTGGTCCCTATCCAGATATTCCCGTACGAATCGAACCGCATATCCTTTATCTCATTGTCTGTCAATGAATTATTATTCCCCGGTTGATGGTGATAAAGTCCCTTGATTTTCCCTCTGGGATCAAATTGAACCAAGCCCTCATTTGTTGCTAACCATAATATTCCAGATTTATCCTGAAGAATTTTATTAACCGTAGAGCCCTTAAGTGAAAAATTTCTGAATGGAGAATAAAAATGCGAAAAAGTTTCATGTTTAAAATCAAATTTATTAAGGCCCCCATTTTCTGTTCCTATCCAAAGTGCACCCTGTTTATCTTCGAAAATGCAGCGGATCAATTTACCGACCAAACTTTGAGGATTAGATGGATTATAATAAAAGCAGGTGAATTTATACCCGTCAAATCTATTGAGGCCCTGACTTGTACCAAACCACATCCACCCTTTTTTATCCTGATAAATGCTATGGATAACATTGTTTGACAAGCCATTTTCAATAGTGAAATTATCAAAATTCAGATATTGAGGTTGACTATAAACCCATGAAAAAGGAAAGGAAATTGCGAACCACAGAACATAGACTTTAATAGAAAAGGAATAGGAAATATTGCGTACAGTCATGGTAATTGTAGTTAGGTCAGAGCAAAAATAAAAAAATCCATCAACTTTATAATCCTAAAATAACCAGTTAAAAATTTAATTCTTTCGAAACATCAAAAGACTCATTAATAGCATATAATAAAAAAAAGCAATACTTTATCAGCATTGCTTTTTTTCATTTTAAAGGGAAATTTATTTAAATTTCTTTTCCTGCTGGTCATAGAAATTTCTCAAGGTCCAAAAGGCCTTTTTCTTTGTTCCATTCTCACCAATCAGGCCTTTGCGGTTCCAGCCATCCTGTATATTGGGCAGCACACGCCTTGGCGACCTGAAATCACAGAGTATCCATGGAGAAAGGCCTCTGAACTGCGGTATTTTAGAAAGCATCTTCAGTGTCCGTTTATATACATCCTCCTGATATTCTTCCGTCCAGCGTGTAAGACTGTCACCATGCAATCCCTGCAAAGCATCGGCACCAAACTCACTGATCATAACAGGTTTGTTATATTGAATGCTCCAATGAACTTTGTCGCACTTTTCGGGCAAACCATCGTACCATCCTATATATTCATTAAAATTCACAATATCCACATAAGGAGTAAAAGGATCTTCCACAATTTTCGTCAAAGGATTTTTGGGATCGACGTGTACTTCCATTGCTGCAGAAATCAGCCGGGTACTGTCCAATGAACGGGCAACGCCGGCTAGGTTTTTCAGAAAATTATTCCTGGCCTCGCTTACGGGAGTTTCATTAGCCATTGACCAGATGATGACTGACGCACGGTTTTTATCCCGGGTAATAAGATCGGTAAGCTGTGATTTGGCATTTTCGTAAGTTGAAGGATTATCCCAAAGGATAGTCCAGTACACAGGATTTTCTTCCCAAACCATAATGCCCATTTCATCGGCTAAACGCGCCATGTATTCGCTGTGCGGGTAATGGGCCAGACGAACATAATTGCAATTCAGCTCCTTTGCCCAACCTAAAAGCATACGGGCATCTTCCTCTGAAAAAGCACGGCCACCCCTGATTGGATTTTCAGCATGTATACTAACCCCCCGCAGAAACACCGGTTTCCCGTTAAGCAAAATTTCAGTCCCTTTGGTCTCAATGGTTCGGAAACCAATTTTTTCAGAAACCTTATCCGTTTCAGACAAAACATTCACCTTATATAGCTTAGGATTAGAGGGTGACCAGGCTTCATATTTTTTCAAAGAAATTGAAACCTGAGCCTTTCCTTCCGTATCCGTTAAAAATTCTCTGTTAATTTTCAATTCGGGAATTTCAACTCTAACTTTTTGATTTTTCTGTGCCCCGTCAAGCTTTACATAACCGGCTATCAGGTTTTTCGAACCCTTCTTCAACTGGATAGCATAATCAGAAATAAATGTCTGTGGAACTTCAACCAACATGACATCCCGGGTAATCCCTCCATAATTCCACCAATCGGTGTTGAGGGTAGGCACAGCATCACGACTTCGTTTGTCGTCTACTTTTACCACCAGCGAATTATTCTCTTCCTTCAATAAAGAAGTGACCTCATAATTGAAGGGTGTAAATCCGCCAATATGTTTCCCAAGTTTTATGCCATTCAGGTAAACATCCGTCACATAGTTGGCTGCACCAAAATAAACAAATACCCGGCTGGAGGGATCTTTTTTCTTGTAATCGAACAAACGCCGGTACCAAATGGTCCCTTCATAATATAATAATTTGTCATCCTGGGAATTCCAATCCTTAGGCACCATCAGCATCGGACATTTATCAAAATCATACTCAATAAGATCCGTCTTGTTTTTAGCATGCTGATCCAGGAAATATCCTCCGGATGGCCTTGGATTTTTATCATAAGGCTCGTAACGATAATCGTAATACCCGGTTTCATAAGGATCAATGAGATAATTCCATTTCCCGTTCAAAGAGAAAGTATTACGCCCAAAAACATTGGTTATTGCGTTTTGGGAAAAAGACTGAACCGACATCGCCAGGCCGATCATTAACAATAAATATTTCATACGCATATAATTTATTTTAAAAATTGTATGAAACTTCATGTTTGCCATTTTATCTGTTAATATGTTTATTAGCAAACATGTCCATTTCATCATCTGTTTGTTTTATCTACTTTTCACTACATTTTATATAATGTTTACCTGACCCCACATTTTCGAGTAAAACAAAATTACCGGATTTTTTAATTTTTACAGGATTGTTGTCCAATGAAACCGAAGCCTTTTGAGTATTCCATGGAATAAAAACATTTGCCACTGCATTGGCAGGAATAGTAACGTTCAGCTCAAAGTATTCCCCAGGTTTCTGATTGAAAGAAACCAGAACATTGCCACGAATAGTCGGAAGCGACAAGGATGCTTCTTCCAGAGGCCCGGGTTGAGGCTTAATCTGAATTTTTCTGAATCCCGGCTCCAAGGGTTCCACGCCCATAAGTTTTCTTGGAATAAGGTTGGCCGGTGCAGCACCCCATGCATGGTTCCAATCCTGATTCGGCTTATATTTATTATCCCAGGCCTCAAGGGTTATGGTTGATCCTACACCATAAAGCATATGAGCCCAACTGCGCTCGGCAGTAGAACTTAAGAGAGACAGCCCGTATGGGGCATCATCTGCATTGTACAAAGCATCAAGTAGAAACTGAGCTCCATAAACACTGCAAGCCATTCCTCTTGTATGGATGAAATCCACTAAAGGTTTCTTCTTATTTTCAGGAACAATCCCAAAAGCCAAGGGGAAAATGTTTGAATGAAGCGAGGCATGAACGGTACCAATTCCATCCGTATACACCCCCCTTTTCTGGTCAAACATCAAATCATTTATTGCCTGCCTGGCTTTTTCGGCTTTTCGTTCATAAAATATAACATCCGCTTTATTGCCCAAAGCAGAAGCAAGCTTTGCCATAATACTCAAAGCCCTGTAATAATAAGCATTTACAACCGTATTATAATCGGTGAACACAAAGCCATCGGTTTCACCAGGTTCATTTTTACCTAAACCAAGAATTCCATTCTGAGGCCAATCTACAATATCCTTAAGCTCTTTCCCATTATAATGGACCAGTTTCATAAGTTCCGGCGTCTGCTTCCCGGTTTTGGTGCTAATCAGTCCATTTTCTGATGAAAGGTCTGTTAAGGTTTTGGCTTTTAAATCGTCATAACATGCTTTTACAGCATCCAGATTGCCGGTATACAGGTAATCGTTCCAGGCCAAAAGAACCGACTGCAAAATCCATTCAGTCGGCCAGGTGGCATGATTAACCAAATATCCATAACTGTAGCGGGCAAGGCTGAATTCGCGGTCAATGGAATAATGGCAAAGCTGGTTAATAAAGGCATCAGCTTCATAAGGGATCCGCTCGCGATCACCATCGATATAGACGCCGGTAAAACTGGTAGCTTTAATACTGTATTTGCACAAATTCCAGATATCGTTCAATACTTTGCTGGAAGAAGTAAAAGATGAGGAAGCCTCATCGAACGGATAATGCGCTGTTTCTCTGACAATCGAAAGATTATCGACATTTCCGGATAAGCCTTCAACCTCACAATAACGGAAAGGCATCACTTCTCCGATGTAAGAGGGTACTTTCATCGCTGCAGGTCCGGTATTCCTTTTATCAGGAGGTATAGCGACTGTATAAGTATGCATCCCGGGAACTACAGGAAGTGGAATAATCTTAAAACGAATGGTACCGCCTGGATTCTGATCCACTCTTCCATTTTTTATGGCCTCTCCCAGCCGGATCAACAAAGTGTCGTTTTTATCCGCAAACAGGGATATTCTAAGCCGGCCAAAAGCAGCTTTGCCAAAATCGGCAAACCATAGATCCCGGCTCAAATTTTTTAAAACCACCGGAATTTCATCAGTCTTCTCAACAGGATAACGTGAACAACCGTATTCTAGCAGGTTTGAAGAAGTTTTAAATGCTTTGATTGCTGAATATGGCCCAGGCAAACCATTATTCCAGGTACGGACTTTCCAAAAATAAATATGCCCTGTTAATAATTCTTTTCCTGCATATTTTACAGACACAGAATTATCGCCTGATACCTTCCCGGAATTCCACATATCAGCCGAATCTTTTTCCAGGGATTGGAGGTTATCTGAAACCAAAATCTGATATGCAGTCTGAACGACATTATTCCTGGCATCATTGACTATCCAGCTAAAAGCAGGCTGCCGGGAATTAATTTCTGCAAGCTGGTAAGAATCAAGCCATTTGCTTTCCTGCGAAAGTGTCGAATTTAACAGGTATCCGTTGGCCCAAATCCTGTCGGTATGTTCAATTAAATCGGTCATTAAGCCAAAGGGTTGCATGGGCCCTGACGATTGGGCATCAACCGGCCTGAGATTCCAGATGACAAGGCTGGCAAAAAGTAAAATAGTAGTTTTGTTAATTTTCATTGGTCAACCCTTTTTTATAAAGCATGGTCATTTGGCAAATCCTGACCATTCCAGATTTTTTTCTGTGTCCAGTCGGCAGCAGGCGAGGTCCAGAAAGGATCAGAAGGAGGTAATCCCAAGGGCAGCAATCCTGCGGTACAGAGGTATAAACTTCCTGTTGAAATATAGGTTTCGCCTATTCCAGGTTGATGGCCATGAAAACCAATAGTTAACCAGCCATTATTATCGAATGTTCCGGGAGCTTCAATCATATTGTGGATAACCAGGGATAATGCACTACGAACCTGCGCGGGGGTGATATTTGAGGGAAGTTCATTCATCAGGGTAATTTGTGAAAGAAGCTGGAATGCGCCAAACCGGTATGCCAGAGAGCGGCCTATGGCCGGAAAAGTCCCTTCAGGAGAAATCAGACGTTCCTGAATTGTCGCATAACGCTTGGCTCTGGCCAGAACCAACTTGTATGTTTCATTAGATTCTTTCCCCTTTTCAACCATAATCTTAATAACCTCAAGCAACATGGGTTGAATGACAAAACTGTTGTAATAATCCCAGTGAAAATCAGAGCCATCGCCATAAAGTCCATCCCCTTTATACCAATCCATAATATGTTTTTTTATGGCATAATCGACCCTCATGGGATCCCAGGCTTCACCAATTTTCAGCAAAAAGGCTTCAATCATTGCACTAAACAGCAACCAATTGTTGTATCCCGGTTTAATAACCCTTGTAGATTTTAAAGCTTTTATAATATTGTTTTTCGTTTCGCTGTCCAAAGGCTGCCACAACTGGTCAAATCCCCTAAGCAGGCCATGTGCCAGGAATGCTGCATCAACCAGAGGTTGGCCTCCTTTGGTAAAATTCATAAAATCGGGTGAAGAGGGATTTGTCGCAACAGACAAGCATTTTTGTGCAAGGGAAATATATTTACTTCTCAACAAACCCTCAGAAGAATTATCGGGGCCAAGTTCAAGCCATGGAGAAATTCCGTCCATCAGCCGTCCAAAAGCTTCCAGATGGGTAACCGACCGCCTGTCGGCCTCATTTCCGGCTTTGGCCTCAACGGGCATATTGGCTTTGAGCTTTTCATTGCTTAAACTAACAAGTAAAGGATCTGCGATTTTAGTGAGGACAGAAACCCAATAAGCCCTGGTATCAAATTTCAAAACGTTATTGGGAGAATAAACATGTTTATCCATTGAAAAAGAATAACCGGCCAGTCCGGCTACAGGTGCTAATTTTAGGAAATTACGACGTATCATCAAAATAAGATTTAAGAATGTTTTTTGGTTTTTTCAAAAATAACAAAAGTATGAAACAAGTTGTAATTTCAATTACAAAGAACCTGCAGATTATACGAGGAAATTGAATTCTTGCAAAATAGAATTTAAAAAGCGGATCAGTAATGCACTGACCCGCTTTAAACAATGAATTTAACAAACGATTTTTTAAGAAATATCTTTATAAAGATAATAGATATAATTTCTATTGATAGCCGGCATTTTGAGTATATAATCCCGGATTGACATCAAGTTCAGACTGGGGAATAGGATAAATAATATATTCTTTTTTGAAAGTCTGCATTGCATGAAGAATATCTTCTTTGGGTATCCATGCATTTATTGTACTTTCTACCAATCCACTTCTAACCAGGTCGTGCCAACGAAGCCCTTCAGCTGCAAATTCTCTTCTTCTTTCATCCATTAATTGTTTCAAAGTGACATTTGAAACAGCAGTTAATCCAGCTCTTTGACGTACCTGATTTACAATATTATCAACATCAGTCTGCGTTCCATCTGCCCCATGAAGAATACATTCAGCTTTAAGCATCAATATATCAGTATATCGCTGAACAATAAAATTAATTGGCCAATCTAAACGGTTTGTTGGAACTTTTGTCAAGTCAACGTATTTCTGAAAAAAGGGACGATCTTCAAAAGTTCCATTATAAGTAAATCCCCCTAATTTAATTGTAAAATTTTTACGTGTATCACCCGTCTCATACAAGTTAACCAAATCAGTGGAAACAGGGCGAATATATAATCCACCCTGAGTGGCCTTGCCTAATGACTGGAAATAATTATCCGGCACAAGTAACCAGGGGAAAGTTGCACCCACAACAGGAGACGAACCAGTTTTATATTCAACATTGAAAATTACTTCTGCATTATTTTCATTTGTGTACGAAAAAATAGAAGGATAACTTGAAAGAAATGAATATTTATTACTGGATATAATGTCATTGAGTAAGGATTCAGCTTTATTCCATTCATTTAATCCTAGCCCTGGGCCTTCAATTCCATAAGTTGGCCCGGATTCTGTCATATATACAAGTGCCAATAATCCTTTTGCCGAATAAGTAGTGGCATGCCCCTTATCCGCCGAAGCATAGGTAGGTGAAAGGCTATCGCATGCAAATTGCAAGTCTGAAATGATAAGCTTATACAAATCAGCCACAGAACTCCTGGGGATTGTATTAGCCTCAGCTGCAGAAGCAGAATGATCAATAATAGGTACTTTCCCGAACCAACGTACAAGATCAAAATAATAAAAAGCACGAAGGAATTTTGCTTCAGCTTTCAATCTTGAACGTAAAACCCCATCTGTAATTATTTTCCCGTTTTTTTGTAACTGTTCTAACAAAACATTAGCTCTGTATATGCCATTATAATTGGTTGCCCAAGCTTCTGAAATATAAGGATTGCCTGCGAGTGAACTATAAAAATCGTTTATTCCCTCCCAATCGCGGACACCGCCATCTGATACAGCATATAAATTATCAGATCTTGTTTCAGACAGATTCAATTGTCTGTCAGGATAGGTCATTAAATCAGCATAAATAGAATTTACTCCCTGAATAAAATCATTCGTTGATGAATAAAAAGTCACCGTAGTTGCACTTGATATTGGATCCTGGTCCAATTGCTTTGAACACGAACAAAACATAACTACGGATAGTATAAAATAAAAAATAACCTTTTTCATAATAAATGTAATTAAAATGATTAGAATGTTATGTTTAGTCCTAAAACCAATGACTTGGGTATGGGAAGTCCTCCATAATCCCCTGCTTCAGGATATAAAGTGCTCCCACTTAAATCAGTATTGGTGGCCTCAGGATTAAAACCACCCGAATATTTATCCTTTCCAAACCAGTTTTCAGCAGTTATATATACACGGGCAGCAGAGACCAGCTGTATTTTCAATAAACTACCCAGATCATAACCCAGCGTAATATTTCTCACGCGCCAGTAATCAGAAGAATAAAGCCAATCGGTATTTACGATTCTTCCAAATGTTGAATAAGCTTTACCTACTTTCCCGTCACCCGGATTATCCGGAGAGTGCCATCTGTCCCTGAAAAAACCCAAAGCATTGTCCAAATAGGATTGTCCAGTTCTACCTAAAGCTCTACCTAATAAAGAGTAAATAGAACCACCTCTTTGGCCTTGCATCATAACAGTTAAATCAAATCCCTTAAATTTGAAGGTATTGGTCATACTCCATATATAGTCTGGATTGGGATGCCCAACTATAACACGGTCATTGGCATCAATTACTCCGTCTTTATTTGCATCATAATATTTCGGATCACCCACTGTTTCTGTGTTACCGTTATAACGGGCTACATGGTTGTCAATATCCTCCTGGGTCAATATCCCAATCTGACGTACGACGTAAATACTGTACATGGGTTTCCCGACTTCAAGAATGGAATGGGAAATATCAAAAGATGAAGGGATAAGTAATTGGTTTTGCCCACCCGTTAAAGCAACCACCTTATTCGCATTATGACTTACATTAGCCGTGGTTGTCCATTGAAATCTACCCGTTAAATTATGGGTTGTTAATTCAAACTCCCATCCCTGATTACGGACTTTACCGGCATTACTAAAATATGTTGAAAATCCCGAAGATTTTGGAACCGGTACATTCAGCAACAAATCAGTATTTAATTTTGTATAATAGTCAAAAGATGCAGTGATTCGATTTTTTAAAATACCCAAATCCAAACCCGCATCATAGGTTTCTGATTTTTCCCATCGTAAATCAGCATTTGTTATTGCAGAGGGGGCCTGTCCTGTTACCTGAGTCCCGTTAAATGAATAATTATAAGTACCCAAAGTAGGGATACTGGCATAATCTCCGATATTAAAATTACCGGATTTACCCCAACTGCCTCTCAACTTCAAATCACTGATTAAAGCTATACTTTTCATAAATTCTTCTTCAGATGCTCTCCATCCTAATGAAGCAGAAGGAAAATAACCCCATTTTGTATTTTTCCCGAACCGGGAAGAACCGTCCTTCCTAATACTGGCGGAGACCAAATATTTACCACTATAACCGTATTGCATTCTTCCAAAATAGGAAATCAGCACATCCTTTGTTTCTGTTGACCCTCCGGTTATTCCTGTAGCAGCATTTAATGTTTCGATAACATTGCTGTTATATCCGCCATTTGAAGTCATATAAATATTATTTAGCTTATCAGTGTTATAAGAAGCACCTGCTAAAAGGGAAATGTCATGCTTATTAGCAATCAGGGTTTGGTATGAAATAGTATTTTCATTTACAAAGGTTTGCTTTTTGTAGCCCCCTGCTGTCCCTGAAGTATTTGTGGTTGTTTGTGCCAAACGAGTTGCCAGTGAATTGGTGGCTGTATAGGGGACATAAGTTTTGTAATTATAATCTGTATTGTCAAGGTTAATTGTTGTTTTTAAGGAAAGTCCCTGGGCAAGCTGATATTCAGCAAAGGCAGAAGTAATTGTCCGGAAAATTGTCTTCTGTCCCACTATATTATGAAGTTTCCCA
>JAUZOH010000072.1 GCA_030706565.1 Bacteroidota bacterium
GGTTTTTCAAAGGAAGAAAATACTTGTCCGTAATTCCTATATTTTGTTCCTCTGGATTTTTGTCATTACCATTTTGATCGGTTTCTTTTCTCCTTCAGCTTCCTACGATTTGTTTCTGGTCCTGGCAATTCCAATGACTTTCTTATTGGCGCATTATTTTATGCAGATACGTGCGGTTTTTTGGGGTGAACTTCTAACCTTGTCCATGTTGAGTTTATTGGGTTATATCCAATATGTCCAGTATTACGGACTATAGTTTGATCCCCATTACCAACACGTCATCGATCTGGTCATAGTCTTCTTTCCAGTTTTCGAACGTGCTTTTAACCTGCTCAAATTGTTCGTCCATGGGCAACTGATAAATTTCTTTAAAGAGGTTCTTGAGCCTTACCATTTTGAACTTCTTGCCCATAGGTCCGCCAAATTGATCAGGATAACCATCTGAAAACATATAGATCAGATCGCCTTTGTTAAGGTCAAATTCATCTTCCTTGAAATTCTTTTCTTCTTCCCTCACATAATCACCGCCGACTGAAGTACGGCTTCCTTTGGAATATAATTCCTGCCCTTCTTTGAAAATGATGACAGGCCGCATGGCTGATGCAATGCGCACGTGATAATTTGAGGTGTTTATTTCGCAGACGATGATATCCATCCCATCATTGGATTTTTCGGCATCAATATTTTGATTAAGGGTAGATTTCAGTTCGGTATCCAGCCGGTATAGTATATCGGAAGGCGCCGTAACATTTTTTCTTAAACAAATATCTTTGATTAACGTAGTGCCAATCATCGACATGAAAGCCCCGGGAACGCCATGACCTGTGGAATCAGCACAAACAATAATGAACCGGTCGGTATCGATTTTATCGAACCAGTAAAAATCCCCACTTACAATATCCCGTGGTTTATAGTAAACAAAGGAACCTGAAAAATTATCTTCCAGTTTGGACACGGAAGGCAGAATGCAGGCCTGAATCCGTTGGGCATAATTGATGCTGTCAGTAATATCACGGTTTTTAAGTTCTATGACTTCTTTTTGTTCCACCACTTCACGGGTGCGTTCGTCCAATAATTTCTTCAGGTATTCCTGAATTTGTTTTTGTTTACGCTCTCTGGCTTTTATAATGGAATATACCAGGGTTACCAAAAAGACAAGGGCCAGGCAAATAAACCACCAGGTTTTCCAGAAGGGAGGTTTGATAATAAGGGTTAACCTTAAGGGTTGCTGGCTGCAGATGCCATCACTGTTATAAGCTTTTAAAAGGAAAGTGTACCTGCCATCTTCAATCCGGCTAAATAAGGCATATCTCGAAGAAGTCATTTCCGACCAGTTCAAGTCATATCCTTCCAGTTTGTACCGGTATTTAACCAGTTCAGGAGATTTAAAGTTTATGCCTACATAATCTATCCTCAACTTGTAAATGCCGTAAGGAAGTACGACTTTTTCAGTAAAATCGCAGGGTTTATCGGAAACTGTAACTCCAGTAATATTAGGAATAGGAGCTATATTGTTCTTTTTATCCATATCCGGATTATACCTCACCACTCCGTTGGTAGTACCAAAATAAATAGATCCGCTTTGGCTTTTGGCTACTGCGTTGTAATTGCAATCACCCACAATCCCCGCATCCATTCCGTATGTTTTTACCTGATGGCTAAAGATGTTTACTTTGCTGATTCCCATGCGATGGCCGGTAAGTATATTTTGCTTCCCGTCAAAAATAATACAGTAGCAATAATCCGATTTAAGGCCTTGCTCGGTGTTTAAAAGGGTAAATTTCTTTGGCGAAAGTTCAATCAGGCCGTCACCATAAGTGGCTGCCCATAAATTATGCCTGGAATCTTCGGTTATGGCCTGCATTTCAAACTCACCCATTGCTTTGGGGTTGTAACGGGAGTTTGCCTGTAAGGAAAAGAAACAGTTTGATTTTGTTGCCAACCAGAGGTCATTTTGGGAATCATTAAAAACCTGTTTAATATCATTGTGGGGCAGCCTTTCCAGGGTGCCGTAATGATCCCGGTGATTGTTTTTGAGGTTGAAAACAAACAATCCTCCTTTTGTTGAAACCCAAACCATTTCTCCTTTCCCGGAAATATGATTTATGGAGTTTTCAAGAGAATTTCCTGTTTCCTGGACTTTTTTAATCCGGTTCCCTTTCTCATTCATTGAATAAAGGCCGTTGTTTTCTGTTCCTATCCACAATGTACCCCGGCCATCTTCATATAAGGCCGTGATATTGTCTGCAGGCAAGCCGTTTGAAGTAGTATAAAATACAGCTTTCTTGTTGAATCCTTCTTCAGCTTTCATAATTACCTTTTCTCCACCAACCCATATTGTAGATTTATGGCAGGTTATAGAAAGGATATTTTTCCCGAGTGGCGTCTTGTCGAAATGATAAGCAGTAAAGACCTCATCGATCATACGTTCCATGCCGTTGCCATACGTACCAATCCAGATATTCCCTTCCCTGTCCTGAAATACCTGTTTTATTGCCTCGCTGCTCAACCCATTTTTCCCATCAAAATGGGTGATGCCTGAAAAAGTTTTAGCCTGCGGGGAATAATTTATTTTAAAAACGCCTTTATCGAAAGTGCTGAGCCAGAGATTATTCCCATTGTCCTGAAAAATATTCTGAATATTTTCGAACATCAATCCAAAAGAGGTTCCCAGGTTAAAAGCGTTGAAATTATTTCCTGTCCTGTTTAACTGGAAAATACCGGCATCTTCGGTGCCTATCCAAAAGGTATTGGAATGCTTCTTTTGTACGATACATTGTATTTTGGTAAAAGGGATCTGAGAAATCGCCTGAAGGGAGAAGGTTGCTTTCCCTTCTTTTTGATTCAAAGTTGAAAAATAAAGACCATTTTGAGTACCCATCAAAAACTGGCGGTTACCCAAATAAATCAGGCTGTAGATCAGCTGATTCGTAAGTCCGCTGTTGATTTTCTGGAATTTATGGTTGGGCGTAACCCGCACAATTCCACTGTTTTGTGTGGCAAAGTAAAGATTCTCATCTTCGTCTTCGCAAACATCATTTATTACACTGCTGTTTTGTTCTTTGGGGTTGATTATGGTGAAATGTACACCGTTGAAAAAGGTGATGGTTCCATCATCGTATCCAAACCAAAGGTCCCCCGATTTATCCTTGAATATTTTATTGACAATATTCGTGGGGATTGCTTCTTTTCTGAATTTACTGACGAAATTAATTCCGTCATATCTGCAAAGTCCGTCACCGGTGCCTATCCACAAATAGCCGTTTTTATCCTGGTTTAATGAATAAATGAAATTATGGCAAAGACCTTCTTCAATACCATAATGTTTAAACTTAAAAGTTTGAGCATTGGAAAAAACTGCGAAAAAAAGAGTAAATAATTCTAAAAACAAAAACCGTTTCATACGAATTTGTTTCAAATTATTGAATAGTAAAAATTATTTTGGTCTGACCCTGATATTATAACGGTATTTGGGTATGCCCCCTATAGGACTTACGTAGAATGGCATATATTCTCCAAATTGGTTTTTAATGTTGACCACAACATTATTGTTTTTTACAACAGGATTGAACCTTTTAATTAATTGTAAATCCAGGGAAGTATTTTTTTCTTCAGCTAATACCTTGATTTTGGTAGATGCCCAGTTATCCTGTCCTGATGTATGGCACATTTGTCCTTTACGGGCAACCGAAACAATCCGGATATAACCGTCATCATCCCAGTCAAAATTGGATATTTCCATGGTCACTGCCCTTTCGTCCACATAAGGATAGATGTGAGAAACCTGTTTAGGATCATCCCACATTCTGAAGGTATATTCAAAGGAAAAAGCATTGGCTCCTTCAACAGGTTTGTTTTCTTTTGGACTGGTACTAAGAAAATAACGGTACATATTGCCGTCATCACCCGAAAGTCCATCACAAATCACTTTAAAGATATATCCTCCATATTTTTCATAATACTCTCCTTCGGTGGGATTAAATGGGCCGAAGGTGTACCATTTTTTGTCATATTGGGGATTTGCACCAAAAACCTTTGATGCCAAAAGGTTCCCGCTTTTATAATTTCCCCTGGGTTCTGTTCCCTGGGCATCTTTGTTGGTATAGCATCCTC
Source organism: Bacteroidota bacterium (assembly GCA_030706565.1). Lineage (NCBI taxonomy): Bacteria > Pseudomonadati > Bacteroidota > Bacteroidota bacterium. The sequence goes on from JAUZOH010000072.1 coordinate 4,114, forward strand.
TCCCTCCGTAGACAGAATACATCATCTGGGTATCAAAGGATCCATTTAACTCATCCAGGCTCCCTCCGGTATCCGGATCATAAACCCGGATATAAATGGGTTTGTTAAACTTTTTTGGGATGATAAAAAAGAATGTTTGTGAGAAATCATCATCACCCCAGGAGGTAGCTGCTTTCGGCCCAAAAGTAATCAGATAAGGAATATTTTCTTCAGGTGCGGGCACTGATTGGGCAAAAATCTGAAAAACAGAAAAATTAAGTATTAAAAGAAAAAAAATTTTTTTCATTGCAGGGAAATTTATTTTGCTAACCAAGATCTGCTATTTACTAAAAATAAATTAAAAACATGTCTTTTATAATAAAAAACAGGTTCATGATTTTTAAAAACCCGCTGTTATTTATTTTTTAGAACCACAATCTTTTTAAACACACAGGTTTTTTTTGTTTCTCCGGTACTGGGCGCTTGTCCGATAATGCCCAGTTTTAATTTATAGTCACCTGGTCCCTTATAAACATGTTGAACAACCGGGCCCTTTGCTGCATCTCCATCTCCATAGTCCCAGAAATATTGAATTGCATTAAAATCTTTCAAATATTTGTCGGTTCCTGTGAAGGTAACAGGATTATTAACCAGACAACTATCACTGCTGATGATATAGGCCTGTTCAGGATCTTCGACCTTAAAGGAATAAGAGGCTTCATTCAGGAATATTTTTCCGGTTAAGGTATCTACAACATTTAACTGAACCTGGTAGTCGCCAACCCCTTTAAAACAGTGTTCTGCCTCCAATCCTTTCACCTTTGTCCCGTCACCCAAATCCCATACATACCGGAGGGTAGTCGTGTCTATATTGATTGAACCTGCTTCGTAAAAGACATAACAGTAATTGCATTTTTTGATGCTGTCGCAGGTATCAAACTGAGGGAAAGTGACGATAAACGAATAAATATCGTCTGATTTATCCCGGTCTGATGCAAAATAGCCGGTTTCAAAATTGCGGTCAATGATAAAGGAGTAATCGTTGAAAGCAGAATTAATGGGAGCCTCAAGAGGAACAGGTTCTTTCCATTCCCCGCTGTCTTGCTGTGAATAGTAGATATCATAACCGCCCATTCCTTTTCGGCCGTTTGAAGAAAAATACAATCTTCCGCTGCTGTGGTAAAAAGGAAAGAGTTCGTTTCCGGCTGTATTTATTCTCTTGCCCAGATTCTTAGGTTTACTCCACTGGCCCTTCTCAAGGGTACAGTAATAGATGTCCAATCCCCCATAACCTCCGGGCATGTCTGAAACAAAAAACAGTTTTTTCCCGTCTTCACTTAAACAGGGATGTCCCAAATTATAGCCTGACTGGTTGTATTTGAATAGACTAACATTTAAAATTTTACTACCGCTATGTGTAGCCGTGATGATTCCATTTCTATCAGGTGTTGAGGAATTCTTCGAAGGGATATTTCTTGTGAAATAGAATTTATTATCCCTGCTAAAAGTAAAAGGGCCTATGTTGAATGAACCAGAGAGGTTATCTGAAAAAGGAATGACCGAATTCCATTTTTGGTTTTTTACCCTTGCTGCCGTAAAAATATTGGTAAGGGGCAGATGATCATTTTTGCCTGAATGGACAACAAAAACTTCATTTTTGCGGTTCGAACAGAAAGCTATGCCATTCCTGTAAAAAACCGGAGCATATTCAGAATATTCCCTGGTATTAAAGGGAAGTTTTTCTATTGCATAATGTTCTTGTCCAAAGAGACTGGTTAGAGAGGGAAGGAATAAAATCAGGAATAGGACAAGGTATAAATTCTTCATTTTTCGCTTAAAAATTTTGGATTGATGGCATTTATCTTATAACCAAATTCATACCGCAACATAATTTCATGAGAACCGTTGTTGAATTTATTGATGTTCCCCAAAGTATAATCGTAAGAATAGCCCAATGTAAGCTGATCGCTCAGTTTGGCCTGAACCAGAGCAACCATCGCTTCGTTAATTCTGTATGAAAATCCCAGCCAGAGATGATCCCTGCATAAAAGAAAAGTATTATTCAGATCGATCTGTGCTTTTTTATGGTAGTAGCGCATCAACAAGGAAGGCCTGATTTTGAAATCCTGTCCGGATCCAATCAGATAACCCGAAGTGAGCATCAGCATATAATTTGAAAAATCATGGTATGCTTCAAAACCTTTTCCATAATCTTTTGTCCTGTAGCTGAGCAGTGTTGGGATGGAAAGTCCAAAGTAAAATTTACTATCCTGGTAATAAGTGCCTGTTCCAACGTTTGGCAAAACATAGCGAGTGGGGGCCTGCGTAAAAACCAAATCCCCTCCTTCATTGGCATCCACTTCATTCCAATTGGTGTGATAGAGGTCAACCCCCGCTTTTATACCCAGAGCCAGTTTCCCTTTACCCATTTTTATGCGGAAAGCATAATTTCCATAAAGGCTTGAATTATTGGTGACGCCATATTTTTCGTTAAAAATCAGCAGTCCTAAAGCAATCTTATCATTTTTTAATGGAGAATGAGCGCTAAATGTTTCACTTTCCGGAGCCCCGTCTATTCCTATCCATTGTTTGCGATAGATCAGGCTGGTGCTCAGTGCTTCGCTGCTCCCTGAAAAGGCAGGATTAATTGCCAGCCCGTTGAGCATATATTGACTATATACCGGCATAACCTGAGAGAATCCCCTCAGGCCAAACAGGCAAAAAATCAATATGCATCCTGCTAATTTTTTCACAGTTATTTACGTTTTAGCGCTTGATAACAACATATCCGCTATATGAAAATTTCTCATCAACTTTCAGGACATAATAATAAGTATCCTCCGGAACAGGTTTCCCCCAATGATCGGTCCCATCCCAATCGTTCTGATAATTATCAGCTTTAAAGATTTCTACTCCCGATCGGTTAAATACTGTAAGTTCATTGGATTTTGAATTGTCCAAACCCAGTATTACAAATTTATCATTTTTCCCGTCATTGTTGGGAGAAAAACCTTTAGGGCTTTTGATATCTTTTATGGTTAAGGTAATCGTATCGGAAGTAACACTACACGAGCCATTGACAACGGTCCATAAAAATTTGCTTTCCCCGAATTTCAAGTCACTAATTAATGAAGTCGGGCTGTTTAAGTCATTAATAGTGCCGGATCCTGATACTTTTGTCCATGTCCCTGTGCCCGCATTGGGAGTCAATGCCTTCATGTTGGTTTCAAACCTGTAATGCAGGACAGTATCATTACCGGCCATTGCCTGATGAGGTTGTTCGTAAAAGGATACCGTCACCTTGTCGGAATCTTTGCATATCCCGTTTATTTCGGTCCAGGTAAAGGTTGGAATGCCATATTTATTAACCTCAACCCTTGTGTTTGGATCATGTTTATCGGTAAAGACTACATCGTAGGGCGTTGACCATGTTCCTGTCCCTACGCTTGGAATGGCTTTAAGTTTATAAACCGGCCCGCAGGTGTCGGCTGTGATTCCGGCATTTGCTTTGGGCACTTCGTAAACTTTAATTTTGGCCATACCCTGTTTGTCGGTAGCTGAACAACCATATTTATCACGCAGGGAGGTGATGGTATAAGTGGAACTCAAAACCGGTTGCACAACCTTAGCCCAGGGATTGCCATTTGTAATACCCGTTTCATGATAACTGGATGTGCCGTCGGAATAAGTCAAAGTGAAAGGATTGTTGCCCGAAAGGTTGAAATTTAAGGTTCTTGATTCACCTTTGCAAATGGTATCATCCAATGTTGATATGGAACCTGTGGGCAGGGGATTTATGCCAACAGTGACTTTCTGGCTGATATCCTGGCAGCAATCGTTCAATCCCGATTTGACTATACGCCGGTAAAAAGTAACTGATGTAAGAGGTACGGAATAAAAATCCCTGGTATTTTGTCCGGTTTCGCTCCACTGGTATGCATCCGGGCTCTGTTGCCAGGAATAGGCATATTGGCCTTCATTCCCATAAGTCGGTGTTGAGCTTTTTAATGTATCACTTGTGTTATAACAAATATTATGGTCATTGGGCAGAATATTGTTCTGAATAGCAGGCAGGACGGCAATTTTAATTTGAGCACTGCTGTCTGTACATACCGACGAAGTTACAGTTCTTCTGAAATATCTGGAATCCGAAAGAGTTGACGGCTGAAATGACGGCTGATTAACACCTGTAGTAGTCCATGTTTTTTGATCTTTACTGGTTTGCCAATTGTACGTGTAATTTGAATTATCACCTCCCGTTGCCACTTTACCTGCAATAAGTTTGGGCAATCCCCCAAAACATATTATTGAATCGTGCGAAACCAATGTATTTACCAAAGCGGGTAAAACCTGTACCTTGATTGAAGTACTGGTGTCCCTGCAAACCTGGTTTAGCCCTGAAACGGCCACTCTTTTGAAATAGGAAGTAGAATGAAGGGTATCCGACTGAAAATTCTGCAGATAATTTGGGCTATAGGCCGGTTGCCAGTGGTTTGCATCATAACTCCTGAACCAGCTATATTGGTATATCCCTGAACCCCCCGAAGGTAATGAACCGGTTGAAATTATCGGGATGTGCCCCTCACAGATTAAGTCGTTCCCACTTATCTGATTGTTGGTAATCTTTGGTAAAACAGTAACCGTAACCAATTTACTGGTGTCTTTACAACAGGAGTCGTTGCCCGAATAGACTATCCTCCGGTATTTTAGGGTATTGTAAAGTTCTGCTCCGGCATAATAATCAACGGAATTATTCCCGGTGGAAGGAATCCAGTTTGAAGCGTCACTGCTTTGTTGCCAATTATATTTGTAAAGTCCCGTCCCCCCCTGCAAGACTTCTTTGCCTTTTAATGTATCGGCTTTTTGATTAAAACAGATAGTCTGGTCTGGAGTAAGATTATTTCCGGATATCAGGTGTAAAACATTCATCTTTACGGTATCGCTTAAATCAATGCAGTTCAGTTTCGAATTGATTGTGGAGATAACTGTTCTCCGGTACAGGGTTGTGTCATTCAGAACTGTGGGAGCATAATTGATATTAGTTCCGCCATCCGGTGTATTCCAGGTTGTTTGTTTCAATGTCTTTGATTCCCATTGGTAGGCCAGGGTACCATATCCTCCATTTGCCGTACTGCCGTTCAGATTTTTGGGCTGTTGGCCCTGACAAATTGTTTGGTCGGCTGTGATCAGATTGTTTTTAATTTCAGGAATAACATTTATTTCTATTTCTGTACTTGTATCAACTACTGATCCTGAGGTAACTATGCGCATGAAATAGGTTGAATCGGTCAGTGCCGGAGGGGCATAATTCATCTGATTATTTATACCCGGGGCCTCTGTCCAGGTGGTGCTTTTTGTTCTCTTTTGCCAGCTGTAGGTATATTCCCCGGTTCCTCCCCTGGGTTGGGAACCGTTCAGGGTATCCGGTATTTGCTGGTAACATATGGTTTGTGGCGAAGCAATGGTATTAAAAAGAAATCCATTTATGGGAAGTATGACGGAATATATACCCTCGCTTAAAATGGCAGGATTCCCGTTGGTAGCGTGATAAGTAACCGTACTTTTTAAATTGGTGCCTGCATTCCCGCCTGTAAGCTTTAGTTTTATATTGCCGGGAAGTGTACTGCCTGAGAAGTTGAATGAGCCTCCGCCTCCGCCTCCGCCAGGTCCTGTTTGATAATAGGTATTATTCGTATTTCCTCCGTTTCCTCCTTTACATTCTATATTGATATCTTTTGAAAAGGATACAGCATCTATTGTGACCATCCCACCGCCGCCGCCACCACCGGCGCCAGCGGTGGCAATCCCTTTGGCATTTTCACCATTGCTGCAAATGGTATCATTGTTTCCGATTATTTTCTGGGTAAGAATGATTACAGCCCCGCCTCCGTTTCCTCCGCGCGTTGCGGTATCCTGTGAATTCTGGGTGCCGGTTCCTCCTCCGCCTCCCAATAAAAGCCTGTCCTTTTTATCAAAAATATAGTTTGTTATTTTTCCTCCAATTCCACCGCTAACGGTGTCATTTGAAATAATACATTCGGAAGTTTGAATGCCTCCAATTCCACCGGAATGTATGCTGGCACCGCCGCCACCGCCGCCGCCTGAAAATTTTCCACCGCCGCCGCCCCCGCCGTTTTCAACCTTACCTGTTCCTTTGGTATAGGGGAAATGAACGGAAATAATCCCTTCTCCTTTTCTTCCTGCACTGTCCGTGGAATTTTCGGTAATATAAGACAGATTATCGCTTTGATGGTAACAGGAATGGTTAAACAGGTCGGTACCCGGCGAGGCACCCCTGAATCCTTTTGCACTTACATCGATATTGTTGTTGAACAATACTGAATCTTTGGCTACAAATGAGAGGATTCCTCCAGTCTTTCCATTCCATGGCCGGCAGGTGAGTTTCCCGGTAATTTTTGCCGACTGATAACCTGGAACCCTGATCAATTGGACAGGTTCATCAGGATCATAAGTTTGAAAGGATTCGGTAAAGGAAATCTTTTTTTCAGGTATATTGACAGAACGCACCAGCAGGAACTCGTATTTTCCAACGGTAAGGGTATTGTCGGCCACTGGATTATTAAGATCAGGTATTCCAACCCCTTTCATCTGAACCAGAAGAACTGTATCCCGCACGTGAAAACCGGAAATGTCGGTAACAGTCACATCCTGATTATCTGTACCTAAGGCTGTGACTTCAGTATAAATATTGATAATATCTGAAATGGGGACTTGGGCCTTTAAATGGGAACTGTGAATGGTTAATGTTAAAAATAGTATAATTAAATACCTAAGGTTTTTCAAAATAAAAAAATTTAGGTTGAAAAAGCCACATAATAAACAACATTAACAAATATATGAATTTAGAAAAATAAACAAATAAAAAGTAAGATTTTTTTAAAAAAGCTACTGTTTAGAGTTAGAGAAAAATTTACTTTTTACCTTGTTCCAGAAATTTTTGATGTTTTCAATAGTCAGTGCATGCCGGCGGGTTCCGGTGACACCCAATAGAAAATAATAGGGTTGCAGGTTTTTTTGATATTTACAGATGATACTCAGCATGGCCATAATCGGGACAATAGCGAACATGCCGGTTATCCCCCAGACCATGCCTCCTGCAATAATCCCGATGATGATGACCAGGGGGCTTAATTCCAAATTAGATCCGACTATATTGGGGGTAAGCAGATTGTTTTCGATGAAATGATTGAAAATGAAAAGGAGTAATACCCTGAAAGCATCTATCGGTGTGCTTGTAAGTAATGTAAAGCTGATCGGAATCAGGGAACCAATTAAGGTCCCGAAATAAGGGATGAAAGTAAAACAAGCCGCCAGTGCTCCCAGCATAAACGGATACTTTATGCCCAGTAAATAAAGCCCTGTGGTGTTCATCATACAAATGATGGCCACCACGATAGAAATACCTCCCATATAATGAGTTGCTACCATTGATATTTCCTTAAGTATTTTTATTGCAATCCTTTTTTTGTGGCTGGGAATAAGCTTAAGGAAAAAGTTAGCCAATTTTGTCCTGTAATATAAGAACAGGAAAATATACACCGGTAAAATTCCTATAGTGAACAGGGTGCTGGAAGCTGCGGAAATTAGTCTTGTCATGAACGTATTTCCTGAGGCGAATAGTCCTTTAATTTGTGCACGGATAAATTCAATCAGATGGAATTCTGAAATATTGAATTTTTCAGCCAGCAGGGCTTCTATATCATCAATATTTTTAAGTGCCTGAGCTTTAAATAAAGGGAAAGTATTGGCGAAGTGTTCCATCCGTTTATAAATCAGGAGGCCTACCCAGAATAGTAAATTGATCAGGAGGAATATACTAATTAAGATGGCAATGATTCTTGGGAAATGATTCTTTTCCAGAAAATTGGACAGGGGAAACAGCATATAGGCAAAGAGCATCCCTAAGATAATGGGAGAAAGGAAACGTTTGGCTACAATGATTGAATAAAGAAATAAGATCAAAGAAAGTAAATAAAAAGTTACTTTCACCGGAAATGGGTAATTCTTCATACAATAAGTTATTAAAAATGAATAAATTCAATCCTCACTTTGGTTTTGTCAATTATCAATTTCAACTGTTTTCTTATTCACCTTATCCTGAAAAAAGGAGAATTACGATGCAATCAAAGGCAGTACAATAATGAATGTGGTTCCTATACCTTGTTGGGTTTCATAGTCAATTTTACCCTGAACATTTTCAATCGTATTTTTTACAATAGCTAATCCCAGGCCCATTCCACTCGATTTGGTGGTGAAATTGGGTTGAAACATCTTTTCCCCTACTTCTTTGGGTATTCCTTTCCCATTGTCCTGTACTTTAACAATAACTTTTTCCTGGTTTTTACTTAGGTCTATTTTTATTGTTCCTTTAAAATTAGTCGGGAAAGCCTGGATAGCATTTTTTATCAAATTATTGAAGACCCTGGAAATTTGTTCCTGGTCTGCATAAATCATCGCATCTTTATTTTCATGCGTATTTACTTCAAATATAACATTTTCTGTGTTTTCAAAAAGACTTACACAGGTTTTTATTTTGGGGATCAGATCAAAGGTTTCATAATTTGATTGAGGCATTTTGGCAAAGTTTGAAAACTCAGTAGCAATTGAGGAAAGCGTATCTATTTGTTCAATAAGTGTTTTTGAAAAACGTTGAAGCTGTTCATCCCAATTGGGAATCCCATCTTTCCAGGCACGTTGTAAATGCTGGACACTAAGTTTCATCGGGGTAAGAGGATTATTTATTTCATGAGCCACCTGCTTGGCCATTTCCCTCCAGGCCGACTCCCGTTCCGATTTGGCCAGTATCTCTGCACTATTCCTCAATTCTTCCAGCATGTGGTTATATTCTTTTACCAGACTGCCGATTTCGTCTTTCTGGTTGTAGACAATCGGTTCATTTTTCTTGGCCAGGTCAACCTGCCCGAGTTTGTTCTGGATGATCCTTAATGGGAATGTAATCTTATTGGATACGAAAACGGCTAAAGACGTCGATAGTAAGAGCAACAATACATAAATATTCGCAATGGTTACAATCAGGCTTGAAATTTCCCTGCTCAACGCATCTTGTTGAGTAAAGTAGGGCAGATTCAAATAACCCAGAACCTTATTCCCTTTATTCATAAATGGGACATAAGCAGAAAGGTATTGCAGTTTCCCGATATTTTCATTATGGACAAATTCGGCTTTTTTCTTCTCAATAAGCTGCTGGTATGCGGCAGCATTTATTTTTGTACCAATCAACCCCTTTTCAAATATCTCAGGACGTGAAGTTGCCAGCAAATTTCCCTGGGTATCGTAAAGATTAATATCTGTATAAAATACATTGGATAATTTGGAAAGTAACTCATTCAAATTATCATATTGATTTGAATACCAGTCTGCTGTAAGTTTGTTTTCTCCTCCTATATTAGGAAGTAATTCAGAATTAACCGATTGTATTTTTTCGTGGATAAGTTCCTGAACTTTGTTTTTATACTGTTGTACGCTGAAATATATGGTGCCTCCTCCTACAAA
>JAUZOH010000073.1 GCA_030706565.1 Bacteroidota bacterium
AGATTATGGCGCTGTTGCTGATAATTCGACGGATAATACAAAAGCCATTCAGGCTGCCATCGATGCTGCCGCCAATGCTGGTGGCGGACGGGTGGTTGTACCTGCAGGAGAATATTTGTGCGGGCCTATTCAATTCACAAGTAATTTTAATTTGCAGATAGAATCTGGAGCCATCCTAAGGATGCTGCCCCTGGAGAGATATCCCGGTGGGTTAACTGAAGGGCAAAATTTTATCAATGGCATAAAACTTCATGATGTGGCCATAACCGGTTCAGGGATTATAGACGGGCAGGGAAGCCCCTGGTGGCCTTATGCAAAAACAAAAGGTGCAAAGCGTCCGCGGATGATCGCGCTGAGGGAATGCCAGAGAGTATTGATTGAACATGTGAAATTAATGAATTCCCCCATGTTTCATATTGCCATCAGCGGCAGCAATACTTCCGACATAACTGTAAGCGGCGTGACTATTCAGGCTCCACCATCAACCGATCCGGTAAATCCCAGCCATAATACCGATGCATGCGATGTGAGCGGTAAGAAAATATTGATCAAAGATTGCAACGTGAGTGTGGGGGATGATGATTTTACCTGTGGCGGCCATACTTCGGATGTTCTGATTACCAATTGCACTTATGGCTATGGTCATGGCCTGTCAATAGGCAGTCCTACACATGGCGGAGTATCAAATTATACAGTCGAAAATTGTACATTTACGAATACAGACTGCGGAATCCGTATCAAATCGGACCGCGACCGCGGCGGAGTGCTTCAAAATATAACTTACCGTAACCTGCGCATGACCAATGTAGGTATTCCTATTCTGATTTATGCTGCATACAATGCAAAAGAAAAAAAGTACAGGGATTTGCAAAAACTTACTCCTGAAATTGCCCAAACATACCCCGCTGCAACGGTTACCGACCTTACTCCTGTATACCGAGATATCACATTCGAGAATATCACGGCAACAGTCGAAAAAGGGAAACGTGCCGGCCTGATCTGGGGACTGCCCGAAGCAGTTGTTTCCAATGTTCTTATGCGAAATGTAACCATTAAGGCTGACGGGCCTTTTGGAATTTTCTTTGCCAAAAATATAAGGTTGGAGAACTGCAAAATTATTTCAGCAGAGGGCATAAATAAGATCGCTGTTACAAATGCCCAGGCAACCCTTGACGGTAAAGAAATAAAATAATTGAAGTTTTGCAAGTAGTAAAAAGGGGTAATAACAGAATAATGTTTCATGGTAATACTCAGTGAAACTCAGGTTTTTCTCAGCAGATCTCAGCGAAAATGAATAAATTTTATTCTGTTCCGGGGAATAGTGTGTTTTTTCGAATATAACCACTAAGGCGCAAAGTGCACTAAGAAATATTTTATGGTTTTCACGTATTCATAAAGTCATGTGGTTTTATTTGGGAATTTTTTATTTTTTCAGAAATTCAATTTAACAATTTCGAACCATTTCAAACCCTAATAATCCTCTGTGCCCTTAGTGTCTCCGTGGTTGTTATTTTTTTGAAAACTTTATTCTTCCTTTTTGTCGTCACAAAAAGGAAGCAAAAAAGACTGTGACTGCATGAACGCACTCCACCTCCTGACGTCGGTTTCGCTTGAACGGAATGCAGTCAATAATGAATTTATTTAAAACGCTTCGCGGAGGAAAGTCCTGGAACTTTTTAATGAATCACCGGCCTGTTTTAACCCTTAGGTTTAGGTAAGGAGTATGGGGTGGAAGTACAATAAATCACTGACTTTAAATTTTATTCCGTTCAGAGAAATATTTAGTTGCGAAACTTAAATTAGCAGATGATTCTGGTCATATTCAGCACTTTAAATTTAAATCTACATTATTTAAATCTTCCTGATCAGATTTATAGATATTTTTAAAATAACAATGTAAAAATTTAATCATGCACTAACAAGCACTTTATTTTTCTTGTATTTCCCATAGTGTTAGCACTAATACTTTGGTGACTTCGGTAATTATTATATTCTCAATATTTAGGATCATAATAAATTATGGGCTGTTTGTCAAATTAACATAATTTAACATTTGTCTTAAATCTTAACATTTTAAAGGCTTTAACAATGATTTAATTAAAAATATATTTTGGGTTTAGTGTTAAAATAACTGACTTATAATTAATTTTGATAATTATGTTAGGGGTGATAAATATAGTATTCAAGTGTAACATATTAATAATTTAAAATAAAGTACTTATTGGACAAAATATACTCATCAAAAATGAATGTAAAGAAATTAAAAAGTGGACATAAAACGGATAGATGTTTTTATGTAAGAGGACAGTATAAAAATGCTCCCCCTCCCTGTAAACGAATAAATACAGGTATAACATGGATCAGAACAATATTTATTTTATTGTTTTTTCTTATTAGCTCTAAATCTTGGGCTATCGGCTCCGGGGATGTTACAATAACGGGGACAGGGGTGGATAATTATGGCCCCTATGTTGAATTTTTGATCCCTTATTATGATGATGTAGACAACGACGATTATTTTCAGGGAGGTTTATTTATATCGACCATAGACGCTCAGGAGCAAAATTTTGCTCAAGTTGTAAAATTTGATGCTCCCCATCAGAATGACGGCTCTACTTATTATTGCGATATATCCCAACTTTCCTTTCCGGTACAAGCCAGGTCGGAAACAGACGGAACGACCCCCTGGACTTTTTCCAATGGACAAGCGATTCACATGGTTGATCAATGTTCTCAAACAGCCCGTATGTATTTGCGACTTTATATCCCCATGTACTATACCAATAAAAATCTTTATTTTATGATTGCCGGTACTTTTGGGGCCAATAATGGTGGAAATTGGCAGTCTTATAATTTTAATGGTCAATCTTACAATATCCCCCTGCCTGTTCCTGATTTCACGTTAAGTCAGGCCCTCTCCCAAACTCCCGGGAAGATGGATATAAATTATGCATTTCAATCTGCTTTGAGTATACCCAGCTATACCTATATTGCAATGGATAATCAGGCCTTTACTACCGCCTCATCATCCGGAGCTTTATTGGTGGATAAATCGAATTCCGTTGTAACCCGGACTTTCCACGCAAAATGTGCACCTTTGTCAGGTTTAGTGTATACCAGAGATAAAACAATTACTGTACCTGCTTACCATTGGCCCCTTAATTTAAAGCCAACTTATGATGTAAATGGTTCGGTAAACCTGACCTGGGATGTCGGTACAAATAATTATGATAATAACTGCATCAAGGGCGATGAATTTGAAATAGAACGTTCAGACAAGTCTGATTTTTCAACTAACATAAAAACGTTTGACCTGGTGCGTTTTTCTTCTGCAACAAATTATTCTATGAGTGATGATGTGCGCGATGAAAATAACCAGAAAGTTTTGTATTATCGTATCCGGCGAACTCAAACTAAAGATGATTGGAAATGGAATGTGGCAGTTAGTACAAGTATTCAGGTTAACTCCGTACATCTTACTGTTACAGGGGATACTGTGACCGTTGTAAATAATGCAGGAACTCAGGAAGCACATATCAAATGGACGGTAAATCCTGGAGTCTGGTCTACAGGGTCCAAGTTGATTATTAAAAGGAAGAACTCTACCGACGGGACAAGTTCTGATATTGCTGAATTAGATGAGTCGGATATGCGCCTGGGCGAATATGTTGATGATAACCTGAAAGATTGTAATGAATATTCGTATTCTTTATCTGTTGTTCCCGGGGTCAGTAAATATACCAAACCGGATATAGTTAAAGTCCCGGGTTATGCCCTGGTTACTGATATTGGAACGGTATCCGGTTTATCCGTTTCAAAAGGATATTATCCCGACCGCGTTTCTTTGCAATGGAAAGCCAAAGGAGCATTTGATAATTTTGTCATTAAGCGGACACCTTATAATGAAGCAGGAGATACTATTCAAATTGCTACTGTAACTGGTTCAACAAGTAATGATTATTACACGTTCGATGATACGAAAGGATCTCCGGGAGTGTATTATCTTTATTATGTTGAAGGTGTAGTACGTTGTAACAATAAGGATGTGTACAGCAATTGTTTGTCCGGAATTGGTTTCCGAAGCCCGACCGGCAATGTGTATGGCCGTGTAAAATACAGCGGGGGTACTGCCGTTCCTAACGTCGAAGTAATTGCAAGCTCTGATGACATCAGTTCTAAAGGACAGTCATTTCAATTTAACGGGACCAATGCCTACCTGAAAGCTTCAGATGCAAAGAATACCCTTTCGGATACTGCCTTTACAGTACAGGCATGGATACGTCCAAACCTGTCGGATTTAAGCAATCGTAGTATTTTTTATAAACCCGGGAAATATGAATTTGGTTTTGATGCCAATGGTCAGTTGTTTTTTGCCTGCGGGACCAACAGGGTTTCATTTAAATATAATGGTTTTACTGCCAACGGTTTTACTCATGTCTCGGGGGTGCGTTCAGCCAGCCAGCTTTTGCTTTATGCCAATGATTCCCTGTTGGCAAAGGTGGATGTTCCCTCAGGTACAGCAGTGACTAATACCGATAGTATGATGATTGGCAGTAATGCAAGCGGGAATTTCTTTGACGGTTACATCGATGAAGTGCGCCTGTGGAACAAGGCCCTGACAAAATCCCTTATTGCTCGTGATTATACCAGGCTTTTGGCCGGAAATGAATCTTCCCTGGCTGCCTATTGGCGGTTTGATGAACCGATTACTACAGAATTTTATGATATTTCCTACAAGGGTTCGACCTATAACGAACATCATGGACAGGTGCATAATGCCCTGCGAAGTTCGACCGTTGTTCCTTCTGCAGAACAGTTGATGTTGAAAGGGATTACAGATGACCAGGGAAATTATCTGATTTCAGGTATTTCCTACCTGGGTGATGGTACAATTTATACTTTCCGCCCGCGTTTGGGCATTCATTCTTTTGATCCGGTCAACGTAAACCGGATTATAAGCGCATCAAATTCTTCATACGTCCTTGACTTTACTGATAATTCTTCATTCCCAATAAGAGTGGATGTAAAATACAAAAACAGCACTTACCCTGTAAAAGGCGTTGGTTTCAAAATTGACGGTGTGGCTGTGGTTTTGAGCGATGGTACTCCGGCTACAACAAACGATATTGGAGAAGTAACGATTTCTGTTCCCATCGGGCAACACACAGTTCAGGCATACTTGGCTAATCATGCCTTTGAAGGAAATGGTTTTATTACCACCCCCACTGGCGCTGACAGGAATTATCAATCGGCAGGAACTGCTTCACTTGAGGATATTACTAAAGTGCATGTGATCGGACGTATGGCAGGTGGTGCCGTACAACAGGCCATTCCGTTGGGATTTTCCCAATCTAAAAATAATCTGGGTGATCATGCGGCAGTAAAAATTGAACTCGCAGGAAACAAGTACAATATCACCAATACTCCCGGTACTATTGATACTATCACGCAATACCGCCCCAAAATAGCTGATGCCGGTTTTGTTACCAAGACCAATACTGTAGCTTATAATGACCGGTATGTGACAGTATATCCCAATGAAGAAACAGGCGAATTTACACTGGATCTGATTCCTGTTAATTTTAATGTTACTTCTGCAACGGTTGATGGTTATGGCAATATTATCAGTCAGAACATACCTTTGGATTTAAGTGCTGTTTTTCAAAAAGAATCAAGCATACTGAATACTAAGGATTCAGTAATTAATTCCCAGGGAATCAAAGTAGCCCGTACAATTTCGGATACTGTGCTCTATAATGCCAATCTGAACATAATTCACCGGGAGAATCCTTCTGTAAGTGTCACACAAATGACCAGAGGGGGTAAACCAATGACTTATTTCGGCAACAATAAGATTGTATCGCCAACCTTCATCGGGGTTAATGATACCATAACTGTATTTGATGAGGTTTCTAAGTTGTACAAGTTTGACAATCGTCCTGTATTTCTACAAGGGCAGAAATATTATATGCAGATTTCTGTTTTTGAATCGTATAAATACAATAATGCGAAGAATGGGAAGGAGGACCGTGTACCTTCGGAAGACGGAACCGTTGAGATTAACAATGCCATGAATGCCGAAGGAGCAACATCCTCGCTTGATATTGATTCACTGGGAGAAGCATCTTATACTTTTATGGCCGGAGATCCGAATTTGACTACGGGAATCAAGACATTTGGTGTTGCGGCTAAAGTGGATAATGGAACTTATTTGTGGAATACAAACAATCCGTTTATCGCAAATCCTGCTAACCCGGGAGCTTTCCTGATCGGTGCAAAATCTACCGGAACTAACTTTGTAACTACTGGGCCTAATGAAATTATGATGGTGATCCGTGATCCTCATGGTTCAGGTAGTTCTGCTTTCGTACAACAAGGATCCGTGATAACAAAAAGCACTACCATTTCGGCCAGTACAGAACAGAACTTTGATTATAAAGCTACGGCTTCTTTTGGATCTAAAGTTGTTACATGGGCTGGAGTTGGCGCCGGAACGATTACTGAAGCTGAAACAATTGCTGATGTGTCTTTATCAGTAAACACATCCACTTCAGATGTTTATTCCGGTACGCAGGAAGAAACAATTACCACCAATACAAATTTCAGCACCAGCAGTGAGGGTGGCAGCAATATACAAAATGGCTATGTCGGGCACGACGGGGATTTGTTTGTAGGTAACTCCACAAATATTTCTTATGGTGCATGCAATAATGTCGCGTTTGTAAAAAAGAAAAATGTTGCTTCTACCGACATAAAGTTATGGGGATACGATACGGCCGGAGATAATGATTATGTTCTTGTTTCCCAGAAATCAATAGCATGCCAGAAAAATTTCGGGACACTGTTTGCTTATCCGCTCTATTACATAGAAAACACACTGATTCCCAATCTGAAAAAGTTAAGGAACAGTATTCTTGAAGGTGGCAATGGCCTGTCAGCCGGCGAAGCCCAGGCAAAGGCCAATGCTACAGGGAAACAGGTATATGTATCAAAACTCAAAAGCGGGGATAATGGATACGGTGAGACCAATACCAGTACCTACTGGGGAAATGAAGCTTCTACCAATGATAAATATTATGACGGGCCTTCCTATACCATTTACTTCCCTGCCGGATGCACTACACAGAATGATACTATTCTTGTTCTCAACCAGGCAGTTGCAGGATGGGAAAAACAACTGGCAGACAATGAAAAGGCAAAAATTGAAGCCCAATTAGAGAAAAATTATTCCATCAGTGCAGGCTCTACTGTTTCTTTAAGCAAGCAAGTCGATAAAACAACTACCACAAATGACGAATACAGCATTATTATCGGCGGAGGAATAGATACAGAAGCTGGTGGGGAAGCATTAGGAATAGGGATAAAGGCTGATATGAACATAGCAACTTCTGTAACTACAGGGGGAAGTTTTAGTACCGGCAACACTCAATCCTATACCACCGGATTCACTCTTTCAGACGATAACGGGTATTTGAGTGAAGATGTATGCACTGCTGCCGATGGAAGTTATGTGTTCAAGCTTAAAGGGGGTGCAACGATGTGCCCGTATGAAGGAGCATATTCTTCTTCCTATTACAAACCCGGTACGATTATAGACCAGCCATCCATGCAAATGGAAGTACCTAAAATTTCAGTTAAGGGGAATTCAATACTTACCGGTATTCCATCCAACAAAAAAGGTTCATTTCAGTTACAGTTGGATAATGAATCTGAAAGTGGAGACGATGTTAACTATATTTTAAAGATTGATGAAGCTTCCAATCCGGACGGTGCAACTTTTTATCTGGATGGTTCCCCAATAGGCGATGGGCGTAATTTATTGGTTCGCTACGGAGAACCCTTGCTTAAAACCCTGGAAGTAGGGAAGGGGGCCAAGGCCATGGATTATAATAACCTGCGCCTGATATTGGAATCACAATGTGAAATGAACATTGCTGATACAGTCAACATTTCAGTTAGTTTTGTTCCTTCTTGTTCGGATATAGTGCTTGAATTCCCGCTCAACAAATGGGTTGTAAACACCAATACAGGCGAAACGGAAGCAACGCAAATTTTGCCTATTTCCGTAAAGGCATACGATGTAAATCAAAGTAACTTAAATAATATAGATCTTGAATATAAACCTTCTTCTGCTTCGGAATCTGCCTGGACAACCATTCAGTCCTATTTCATAGATTCGGCTGCATATAAGGCTTCTCCTTTACAGCCTTCCTTTAAGCAGATTTTGCCAGCTGGGGGTATTAAATATGACTTCAAAACCTACAATCTGGACAATCAGTTATATGATATCCGGGCCAAGAGTGTTTGTAAGATCGGTGCAACTGACGTAATCAGTTATACCGATGTGGCCAGCGGGGTTAAGGATGCCATACGTCCGCGCTTGTTTGGATCGGCTCTGCCTGCTAATGGTATTTTGACCGTAAATGATGAAATCCGCCTGAATTTCAGCGAAGATATAGCCGACGGTCTGCTGAGCAAATCGGATTTCCAGGTCAGGGGGATAATTAACGGATCCAAGGGCGACCATTCGGTTTCTTTATATTTTGACGGAATTAACGATTACGTTTATACTGAGGCTGAAAAGAATATGACCGGGAAATCGCTGACCTTCGAGGCATGGGTGAAACGCGATAAACTGGGTAAGGCCACACTCTTTGGACAGGGAAATATCAACAATGATTTTGAATTTGGATTTAATGCCAATAACCAATTGGAAGCCCGCATCGGCGCTAAGACAGTGACAAGTACCGCCAGCTATACGGATACAGTCAATTGGCAGCATGTAGCTATAGTATATGATGCCAACAAAGAAACAGCTTCTATTTATCAGAACTTTAAGACAGTTGTTGATGCACAGGCTGTATCTGCATATTCCGGCGACGGGAACATGGAATTTGGCCGTAGCCTGGCTTCCGGGGATGGTTACCTGAAAGGAAGGATGCATGAAGTTCGTGTTTGGAACAGAGTTGTATCAGCTGCCGATCTTCAGATTAATAGTTTGAGTCTGCTCTCCGGCGGAGAACTGGGATTAATGGGTTATTGGCCCATGAGCGAATCAAAAGGTACTCTTGCTGTGGATAAAGCCGGTGGAGCCAACGGTATATTAAGCGGCACATCCTGGTACATCAATCCGCGAGGCAAGGCTTTAACACTTAGCGGAAATAATTCTTCCGTAAAACTTGAAACCGGTTCTGTAGTGATTAAGCCGGATATGGAATATACCCTTGAAATGTGGTTTAAAGGCGGTCCTCAGCAAAATGCCACTTTGGTTTCGAATGGCCGGGGCGACGGTAAGGATTATGATTTCAACGGGACCGGCACGGGTTCGCGCGACCTGCTTTGGATAGGGTTTAATGAAAATGGCGAATTGACTGTCCGTAACAACGGCTATGAAAGTACCGTAAGTGGCGACTTCCTCGACAACAACTGGCATCAGCTGGCCTTTGCGGTTAACCGTCGCGGTAATGCCCAGATTCTGGTTGATGGCGAATTAAAGAACTATTTTGCTTCGTCCAACTTGGGCGGTTTTGCTGCTGCTAACCTTTACCTGGGTGCACGTTCATATAAAGACCAGAACGGCAATACTGCACAGGACATGTATTTTAAAGGTTCTGTGGATGAATTCCGCATTTGGAAGTTATATCTTAACCAAACATTGATCAACAAGAACAACAATGTCCGTCTGAATGGCGATGAAATTGGCCTGATGGCTTATTATCCGTTTGATAAATATATTACCTATCAGGGTGAAAATTTCTTACAATTTACTCCTAACGATTTATGTGCCGGTTCTGTTGCAGCTGCTCCTGTTTTGACGGCTGCTGCTGAATCTGACGATATCGCTCCGATAAAGGGGATAGGGCCTGTCCAGACCTTGGATTTTGATTTTGTCGTCAATAAAGATGCGTTGATTATTAATCTGCTGCAGGACAGGGCGGATGTTGAAAAGACCATCGTAACCTTTACCGTGGATAATGTTCAGGATTTGAACGGGAATAAGATTGCTTCCCCAATAACCTGGTCGGCATATATTGACCGGAACCAGCTGAAATGGGAAGATTCCGAATTATCTCTCAGCAAGGCTGCCGATGAAGAGTTAACATTTTCCGAAAAAATCAATAATACCAGTGGTTCGGTTCAAAACTATTCAATTGAGAACCTGCCCACCTGGCTGACTGTTTCGGATGCTTCCGGGACCATTCAGCCAAATTCCTCTGTTACGGTTACTTTCACGGTTGATCCTGCTTTGAATATTGGGGCTTATGATCAGGTTATCTATTTGCGTAATTCCGATAACGTGGTTGAGGCTTTGAACCTTACGGTTAAAGTGAAAGGCGAAAATCCCAACTGGACGGTTAATCCCAAGGATTACAAATACAACATGTCTGTATACGCGAAACTACGTATCAATAATATTTTCTCCAAGGATAAGGAAGATATGATTTCTGCCTTTATGAATGGCAAGTGCGTGGGAGTTGCCAATGTCCAGTATGAGAAACGTAATGACATGTGGTATGCCTTCTTGTCGGTTTATGGAAATCAAACTGTCGAAGACGGGTTGACTTTCAGAATCTGGGATGCAAGCACAGGTAAGACTTATCTGGCCGATGCTGGATCTGCCATTAGTTTTGTGAACGATGGAATTATAGGAACTCCGGCTGCTCCGGCCATTTTTGATGCCAAGGACATGGTTTATCAGAATATTAGCTTGTCACAGGGATGGAACTGGATTTCTTTTGATGTCAAATCCGATGCTTTAAATAGTCTGAATTCGGTATTGGCCAATATGAGCTGGAATTCATCAAACTTCTTTAAGAGTGAAGCAGATAACCTCAGTGCCAATTATTCCGATTCACAAACCAAATGGATTCCGGAGAAAGATTTTACATTGAATAACTCTTTGATGTATAAGGTTTCTTCTTCGTCCTCACAGCAGATTAATCTGGCCGGTTCGTTGGTTGTTCCTTCTTCCAATCCATTGACCATTAAAGCAAAGCAATGGAATTACATCAGTTATATCCCTTCAGTAAAATTGACTTTGGATGAAGCATTAGCCGGTTATAGTGCTCAGGATAAGGATGTAATCAAGTCACAGACCAGTTTCGCCATGTATGCCAATAATATTGGCTGGGTTGGAAATTTGACCTATCTCGAGCCCAATAAGGGATACATGTTGTATCGTACTGCCAGTGACGATGCCAGTTTCAAATATCCTGACAACAGCGGATCCATGAGCGCCAAGAAAGCTACATTAGTCGAATCCGAAAATTCGACTTATGTAAGTACACATTATTCTGATAATATGAGCCTTGTGGCTGTTCCTGATATTGAAACCCTGGAAGGCGATAAGATCTTAGCATATTCGAATGGCGACTTGCTTTCTTCAACTGTTGCTAAAAATGTTTCGGGTAAGTACTTATACTTTATTACTGTTGGCGGAAATAAAAATGTTCCGGTATCATTTATGCTTGAAAGAGGTGGAAAGGTAATTGCCAAAACCGGCGGGATTATTGATTATAATTCTAATATGGTTTTAGGCTCTGTTCCTGATCCCATACTGCTTAAATTCACTGCTGAAGAAGGGAATGTTGAGATCTACCCGAATCCTGTTGGCGATTTATTGCATATTTCCGTTCCTGCAGAAGATGGCAGCAGCATTAAGCTAAGTATTGTGGATGTTTTGGGGCATGAACTTTGGAAGAGTGAAACAGTTTCAGACGGAAATGGTTTATTCCAGACCCAGGTCAACTGCAGCACTTATAAACCGGGGATTTATCTGCTTCAGATCAGTGTTGATGGCAGGATAATTACCAGAAAGATTACAAAACAATAATTAAATGGGGCAGAGGAGGATTGATCCTCTTCTGCCTCATAATTATCAAATATTAAATCAATCAGTATGAAAATAATTGTAAGGCTTGTATTTTTCATTAGCGTTTGTTTACTGTTTGCTCAATGCAAGGATGATGACAAATCTTTTTCAACCTATTCCCCTCCGGCATGGAGTATAGCTTCTCCCGAATTATTTCCCTATAGTTTTGTGGCGGTTGTTCGTCTTCCTGATAATCTAAGTGTCTATGCGCAGGATAAAGATATGGTTGCAGCATTTCTTGGAGATGAATGCCGCGGAGTCGGCAGTCTTATCAAGTCGCAGGACAGTACCCAAAGAGAATATTACATTACCATAAGGGGCAACGATACTGAAAACCGCAATATAAAATTCATGTATTACAGTTCCAGATTATCGTATATGTATCAGGCAAAGACTACTGTACCTTTTGAAATTGACGGGACGTATGGAACCTATGATGAACCTGTCGTATTGGATTTGAAAAATTTATAAAAATCATCAATGAAAACAATTAAAGACCTTCTGATTATTATGCTTTTTGTGTCGACTTTAAATTTAAAGGCTCAGTCTGAATTAAAAGTAAAGACCTTTGTTAATGACACAATATCTTTTCTCGATAATTTTTACATTGAACCTGCTGCAGGAACACAAGTCCTTTTTAGCAAGGATGCCGGAAAACTTTCCGCCAGCCAGCGCTTTACTCCTTTTTATGCTATTAGTGCAGGAAAATGGTTTACTCCTTCCTGCGGTTTAAGGCTGCAGGCCCAGGGGTATGCCCTCAACGGATTTAGTACTGTTGAAGGACTGTATATCGCCGATCCGGTCAGTGGAAAGGTATACGGGAATGCGGACCCTGTAAGGAATTATGTAAGCATCGAGCCGGATGGAAGTTACCGGCATTATATACGATATGTCAATCTTCATGCCGACTTTCAACTCAGCCTCCTCAATTTGTTGAAGGGATATAAGGAAAACCGCCGGTGGGATGTAATTCCTTCTGTTGGCTTGGGATATATGCGCGTGATTAAGTACAAAGGAATTCCCCATGCAAATATTATTTCCACCAGTTTCGGGTTGATGGGGAAATATCATCTGTCAAGCAAATTGGATATTAACGGGGAACTGGGGGCTGACATTTTACCGGATCAGTTTGACGGGCGTATAGCCGGAAAGATTTATGAAAATTATTGTTCTGCAAGTATTGGCATAAGCTATTATTTTAAGAAAAAAGGATTTAAACGGACTGCTTGTCCTCCGCCCCCTGCAATAACTTTTGTCCCTGTGGAGAAAAAAGTGATTGTAAGGGATACCGTGGTTGTGAAAGTTCCGGTAACGGTTGAGAAGACTGTTATTCCCAAATTTAACCTGGCCGCAATTCTCTTCGATGCTAATTCTGATAAGCCTCTTGAAGGGCAGGATTTTAATTTCAGGAATATAGTAGAATTTTTAAATCAGTATCCGACCATAAAGATCCGTTTGCAGGGATATGCAGATGAGCAGACCGGGACATTGGAATATAACATCAATCTTGCTCTGCAGAGGGCCAAGTCTGTTTATGATTTATTGTTAAATAGTTATCATGTCAATAAAGACAGGGTTGAAATTGTTGCTTTGGGATCTGCCGAACAACCTTATGATAAAACCGCCTGGAACCGGGTTGTAATTGCGGTTGCTGTGGAAAA
>JAUZOH010000074.1 GCA_030706565.1 Bacteroidota bacterium
GCGGTGTCTTTGATGACATTGGATAAGTTCCTTAACCGGTCGAGATCTGCCATGGTCCCTTGTCCCTGGGTTATTTTATCGAGAATTTCATACAAGCGTTTGTTGCCTATACGGCAGGGGGAGCATTTTCCGCAGGATTCATCGCAGGTGAATTTCAGATAGAACTTGGCAAAGGCCACCATACAATCGTCTTCATCCATTACAATCATTCCGCCAGAACCCATCATCGAACCGCAGGCAACCAGGTTGTCGTAATCAATAGGGGTCTCGAGGTGTTTGGTGGTCAGGCAGCCTCCTGAAGGGCCACCGGTTTGTACGGCCTTAAATTGTTTCCCATTTTTTATTCCCCCGCCAATGTCGTAAATAACTTCGCGAAGGGTCGTCCCCATGGGTACTTCAATAAGGCCAACGTTGTTTATCTTACCGGCCAGTGCAAATACCTTGGTCCCTTTCGACTTTTCGCTGCCGATACTGGCAAACCATTCGGCCCCATTATTGATAATCACCGGGACATTGGCATAAGTTTCTACATTGTTGACGTTGGTTGGTTTCCCCAGGTAGCCTGAAACTGCAGGGAAAGGAGGTTTAAAAGTAGGTTCGCCCCGTTTACCTTCCATCGAATGGATAAGGGCTGTTTCTTCCCCGCAGACAAATGCGCCTGCGCCAAAACGAAGCTCAATGTCGAAATTGAATCCGGTGTCCATTATATTTTTGCCAAGCAATCCGTATTCCCTGGCTTGTTTAATGGCGACTTGCAACCGGTGGATGGCCAGCGGATACTCAGCCCTGATATAAACCAGTCCCTTGCTGGCTCCGATACAGTACCCGCATATTGCCATGGCTTCAATAACCGAGTGGGGATCTCCTTCAAGAACCGAGCGGTCCATGAAAGCCCCGGGATCGCCTTCATCGGCATTACAAACTACGTATTTCTGGTCATCTACGCTTTTACTGGCAATTTCCCATTTTTTGCCGGTAGGGAAACCGGCTCCGCCACGGCCCCTTAATCCGGATTTTTGTACGATTTCGATGGTTTGGGCTGGAGTAAGTTCTGTAAGAACTTTTCCCAACGCGGCATAGGCATTGCGTGCAATAGCTTCGTCAATATTCTCGGGGTCAATGAAGCCACAGTTTCTTAAGGCTATTCTGATTTGTTTGCGGTAAAATTCCATGTGTTTGGAATCGTCGACTGGTTGCCGGGATTGCGGGTCAACATATAGCAGGTGCCTGACCTTCCTCCCTTTGATGATGTGTTCTTTGACAATTTCCTGGGCATCTTGTGGCGTGACCCTTGTATAAAAAGTGTTGTCGGGCATTACTTTTACAACAGGCCCTTTTTCGCAGAAGCCAAAGCAACCGGTTGTTACTACCTGGACTTCATTTTCAAGGCCATTATTTTCTAGCTCTTTTTTTAGATTCTCAACAATATTTTCGCTTGCTGAAGCTTTACAACCAGTGCCGCCACAAACAAGCAGGTTCATCCTGTACTTTGACATATTTTCTCCTTTTATTTATTGTCTATGGTTTTGTAGCTGACGGGAATTATTCCATCCACTAATTCCCCGTTTTTTATATGTTTTTCAATAATTTCATTGGCCTTTTTGGTGTCTACATACCCATAAACCACAGGTTCCTGGCCAGGGAGGGTGACTTCAATGGTGGGCTCGGCGTAACAATAGCCCATACAGCCGGTTTGGGTCACTACTGCGTCGATATTCCGTTTTTCAAGTTCGTCAATCAGATAATCCATGGTAACTTTTGCTCCGGAAGCAATTCCGCAGGTGGCCATTGCTACCTTTATCTGAATGTGGCTTTCGGGATGGTTGCTCTGTTCCCTTAAAGTGATTTTTGATTGCAAATTTTCTTTCAGTTTTTTCAGATCAGCCAGCGATTTTATTTTATCCATATCAGTTATCCTCCATTTTATTTGTCGTTTTATAATTGTTGATTAGCCAAATGAAACTCCAATATTTGCAAGATTTTCGTAAATCATTTCCTTGATGTATCTCATGATTCCTGAATTGCTGATGGAAACATCTTCCAAAACAGCTTTTACTTCACGGGTATCAAATAAATATTCTTTCCCGTTTTTTAGGTGTTTATAAACAAAGTCGACAGTAGGGTTTGATGAGGCGCTAAGGGCGACTATGCCCGGCACATCTCCCAAAGCTGGCCTGTCAATGTTGTTGTATCCGAAAATTGCATTGATTTCTGTGCCCTGATTTAGGACAGAGTTTATAGTCAGGTAACCTCCTGTTTGCTCTGCATTTTGTTTGAAAAGCGAAAGGCCCAGTCCTACTTTCCGGGTTTTCCGTGTAGTGAAAAAAGGATCGGTGGCTTTTTTGATCATTTCAGTGTCCATCCCTTTGCCATTGTCTGCTATGCAGATCTTAAGAATATTAAGGCGCAGGTTTTCCTCTATGGTCAATTCAATCAGGCTTGCATCAGCCCTCAGTGAATTTTGAATGATATCAAGAATATGCAGTGACAAGTCTTTCATCGAATTTCAACCCTCCTCCCGTTTTTTGACTTTAAGGCGGAACTTATTTCATCAAACGATAATTGTTCCATAAAAAAAAGCGTGGATACAGTTCCAATTTGATGGATATAATGGGCATCCGAACTTTGGATAAAGGAGAAGTCTTTCAGATGTGGATTGTTTTCCAGAAATTTATTCTTTGAAGTATTCCCCGATAATTCCAGGGCATCTGCTTTAATATCTGCCGGCACAAATCCCAGTTGGCTGGTAATACTGAATTTTAGACGGTCGATATGTGCCGGGATGAACAAACCATTCAATCCATGAATGGTTGATTCTATCTCATCCATATTTTGATTGATGGCCGAGATCAGCAATTTATCTATTTCTTCAATAATATTTTCGTTTTCATCCACAACCAGCTGATATCCAAATTTGGTGATGTCGTTTTGTATATCAGGAAGATAGGTGTCCAGATAATGCTGAAAATCATTGAGGTTTTCAGGTGTTTCGAAGAAGGCCAGGCAATGGGCTTCTTCTTTTGTAGTGATTTCAGCACCGCATAAAACCATAATGCCCTGCTCTTTACCAATTTGTTCAGTGATATGGCAGTTTTTGGTGCAGTTGTGGTCGGTAATGCCGATTAGGTCTAAATTTTTTTCTTTGGCTTTGGCGATAATATTTCCGGGGCTCATCTCAAGATCGCTGCAAGGGGACAAGACAGTATGAATATGTAAATCAGCCCTAAAGGTTTTCATTTATTTTCCATGAGCTTAAACAGTTTTCCACAAATTGAAAACGTCTCCTCGTTGGTACCCAGGACGGGAATATTTTCAATGTTACTTTGGCCGGCCATGTCTTTTTCAGGAGTATTCCCTTTAACCAGGATTATTGCAGCCAATTCCTTTAATGAAGCTATGGCCATTACATTTTTGTGAGTTTGTAAGGTGATCCAGACTTGCCCTTCCAGGGAATCACCCATTACATCACTCAGCAGATCTGAAGAATATCCTCCTGTTACCTCACGGTCCAGACCTTTGTCACCGCTGAAAACCTTTAAACCTAATTCTTTAACGATGTCAGAAACCTTCATGATTTATTATAGTTTACAGAATTCTTTTTATTCAAGTTTGTCGCGTCCCCAGATTTGTTCCATAATGTAAAATGAATCACGCAAGGATTGAGTCCCTGTCTGCTCTTTCCGTCTTTGTATAAAAATACACTGTTCAATACGGCCGTTCCCTCTGACAATATCCTCTGCAAGTGCAGAACATCCGGGAGTACCGCAAATACCACAATCCACACCGGGAAGCGAACGCATAATTTCTGATGCCTGTTTCATTTTGTTCATGGCCTTCAGCATATCCTCATCGAGTTTCAGCATCGATTGAGGTTTTATGGGTTCAGTAGCCAAATGTTTTTTTATAAAACCTGCATACTGAATGATTTCATCATTTGAATGGCCATTCCCGTTTGATTTTACATTTGCACCCCTGTTTCTAAGCCGTTCTACTGTAAGGAAACGGTTTGCTGTGCCCAGTATTCCCCCGGCGCAACTCTGGTCACAAGCCCTGAGTTCAAGAAAATCGACATCACTAATCGTCTCATTCTCCAATTTCTCCAGAAAATCAATGACGTTATGAATCTCATCAATGGCCAGAGACCTGCCTTTTGCATGAACCGCCTCGCCATTGGTCAGGGTCCATTCAATCTCTTCTTTTGAAAGATGGAGCCTCTCAGGCTGTTGGGAGAATTTTTTTCCGTTTTTATGCAGCTGCGAATATACTTTGTTGTATATAAGATCCATGTTGATTACTCCATTGAATAAGGAGGAGGTGGAATCCTGAGGATTTTTGATTGCAGCAATTTGTGCAGCACAGGGCGTAATGTAAAAGATACCTGTTTCTTTTTCAGGAATGCCTGAATCCGTAAGTTTCTTTTTAATGAGCAAAGCAGCTATGTCTAAAGGAGCCTTCAGCAAAGTAACGTTATCGACCAGGGAAGGGAATTTTACCTGGATGAGGCGTACAATTGCCGGACAAAAAGATGAAATTAAAGGCCTGGCTTTTTGAACCGGCGAGGAATACGCTTCCATTAGTAATTCAACCCCGGGTCCGCATTCTATTACATGGGTAAATCCCAGTTCGTGTAAAGTGTTGTAAATAAGATTTGTAGAAAATTCTTCCGGAAACTGTCCTATAAAGACCGTAGGGACTACGACAACGCGGTATTTGAAGTTGAAGATGTCGTTGAAGTCGTCATGAGCAACTCTAATGGCATTTACAGGACAATGATGGTAGCACTGACCGCAATCGACGCAACGATCTTCAAATAATTTGGCTTTTCCCTGTTTGACCCTGATGGCTTCGGTTGGGCAAACAGTCATGCAATGAGAACAACCTATGCAAATATCCTCAATAATTTCCAATGCATGATGAAAATAGCCAGATTCCATAGCCTTTATTTATTTGAAATAAATAATAATTTCAAGCTGCGTACCCACTTCTACCTTCGAAGTGATGTTAAATTTATCTGCATTTTTTTTAATGTTTGACAGCCCCATCCCAGCGCCAAATCCCATGGCCCTTACTTCAGGTGATGCAGTGGAATAACCTTCCTTCATGGCCAGGGGGATATCTGGTATCCCCGGGCCTTTATCTTCCAGCCTTAATATAATTTTTTCTGCATCAATATCTACCTTTATAATTCCTTCAAGGGCATGGGCTACAATATTTACTTCTGCTTCATAAAGCGAAACTACCACTCTTTTAATCAGCAGATGGTCTACGTTTAACTGTTTAAGGATTTTTTTTACCTGGCTGGAAGCATTTCCGGCATTGGCAAAATCACCTCCTTTTATTTTATATTCAAAGTGCATCATTTTATTGACCGGGTTGGATCAATAAATGGCTTTTAACCCGGCCTGATAAAGTTTCCCGGCACATTTAAACATGGAACTGGCACATTCAATAAGAACCATGTCGTTGGCTTTGGCCAGCTGGACCATGTCGGGATTTACCTTTTTGTTGCGAACGAAAACAATATTGGTGATTTCCGACATTTCGGATGTCCGGATGGCTTGCAGATTGGTTAATCCTGTAAGTAAAAGCAGATTTTCGGTATTCAGCGTTAAGACATCACTCATCAGATCTGAGGCAAAACCATATTCAACCTCGCGGTCCAACTTGTCTTCACCGCAAACTACCCGGCCTCCCAATATTTCGTTCACTTCCCTTAATGTCATATTTATGCAATTTAAGATACTTACTAAAGAGAAATAAAATTAAAACTGTCAACGAAAATCAATCTCAAAAGGTCATACATCAAAAATGCTGATGTTTTTTTGTCCTCCTACAAATTTATATGCTGGTTTATGAAAAACCAAATATAATTGTTATAAAAATAACACTGCTATCATTTTTAAAATTTAAGTTATGCAAATTATAAATAAATCAATTTCTTAATGGCGATGGCATGTTGTAAAACATACTTATTTACTTTCCTTTAGCTAGAGGGTTTTTGAAATCATCAATTAAAAATATTAACGAATTATGATCGTTCTCTTTCTGTTTAATTGAAAATGGTGTAAAAAACTTGCAGTAACTTTTCTATTTTTGTTGTACATTTCAGAAAAATAAATTTTTTACTTACGACTTAAAATATGATAAAGGAAAATTTTATTGAGCTAATTGAAAAAAGCATTAAGTCGAATTGGAATATTGTGGCTTTTTCTGATTTCAGAGGAAAGGGTTATACCTATTCCGAAGTAGCTAAAGAAATTGCAAGACTCCATAAGATTTTTCAGGCATGTGATGTACAGAAAACAGATAAAATTGCACTGATAGGTAAAAATTCCTGCAACTGGTGTATTGCATACCTGGCGACCCTGACTTATGGAGCGGTAATTGTTCCTATACTTCCCGATTTTTTATCTGATGATGTCCATCATATTGTAAACCACTCTGAATCGAAGTTGCTTTTTTCAAGCGACAGCATTTATGAAAATCTTGAATGGGCCGAAATGCCCGATATTAAAGCAATTTTTTCACTCACTGACTTTTCGGTTTTGCATGCAAAGGAAGATGAGGATATTTCAAAAAAAGTTGCAGATGCCGGTAAATCTTTTAGTGAAAATTATCGGGACAGTGCTGTTCTTCCTGAAAATATTAAATATGAGCCAATTCCCAATAGCCAGTTGGCTATTATCAACTATACCTCTGGAACCACAGGGTTTTCGAAAGGAGTCATGTTGAATTTTAATGCAATGGCTGCTAATATTATTTATGCTCAGGAAAATATGCCTTTAAAGCCGGGGGATAAGATTGTTTCATTTTTACCATTGGCCCATACTTACGGTTGTTCCTTCGAGTTTATTTTTCCTTTTACACTGGGCTGCCACATCACTTTCCTGAGTAAAATTCCATCCCCAAACATTGTTATTGAGGCTTTTAAGGAAGTTAAGCCTCGCCTTATCCTGTCGGTTCCTCTGGTGATTGAAAAAATATATAAAAAGCAAATTGCCCCGGTGCTTGAACAGCAGCCTTTAAGGTTTCTTTTAAAGCTTCCTTTTGTCAGTTGTTTGATATATAAAAAAATAAAAAAGGAAATAGATGCTGCTTTTGGCGGTAATTTTCAGGAGGTGGTCATTGGCGGGGCTGCTTTTAATCCGGAAGTTGAAAAATTTTTCAGGAAAATACATTTCCGTTTTTCACTGGGATATGGAATGACGGAATGTGCGCCTCTTATCAGCTATGCAAATTGGCAAAGGATT
This sequence comes from Bacteroidota bacterium, assembly GCA_030706565.1. Lineage (NCBI taxonomy): Bacteria > Pseudomonadati > Bacteroidota > Bacteroidota bacterium. Next base: position 7,251 of record JAUZOH010000074.1, read on the forward strand.
AAACCTGCTTCAGCCGGTAAACTGATCGATTTTCTTCAGATGAAAATCGATTCGCCTGATCCTGAAAAGGTTGTGGGCGAGATTTTGCTTAAGGGCGAGAATATTATGCTGGGTTATTATAAAAACGATAAAGCTACCCAAAGTGTATTTGACAGCGAAGGTTGGTTCCATACCGGTGATTTGGGGTTAACCGATGATGAACAGTTTATTTATATCAAAGGAAGAAGCAAATATATGATCCTTGGGCCATCCGGACAGAATATTTATCCCGAGGAAATTGAGGCTAAATTGGATAACCTGATGTTGGTACAGGATTCAATCGTTATTGAAGAAGAGAACAAAATAGTTGCCTTGATTTCTCCTGATTTTGATATGATGGAAAAACATCATATCAAATTCGAATCGCTTGAGCCTTTTATGGAGAAATATAGAACACTCATCAACCGGAGGCTCCCGGCTTACTCACAAATTTCGAAGATGAGATTATATGACAAGGAGTTTGAGAAAACGCCTAAGAGCAGCATCAAACGTTATCTTTATACCCGGTAAGCTTTATTCTAAAGCCTCATTGATGAAATTTATAAACGGGAACATGACTTTGAAGATTTCTGAAGCTTTTTCTATAAAATCCTTTTGAAGGACAAAGTCTTCGGTTATGCTGTTGGTGATGCAATAGTCTTTATACTTAAGCAGGTCGATATGTTCAAAATCTTTTGGATATCCCTTTGGGGCAGTCTGAAGCTTACGTCCGTCTATTCCATTGAAATACTTGCCGAATGAGCTATCATGCAGGATGGAGTTGAATTCCTCAATGTTTTCATAAATGTCATTGCGGATGGCTTTAAGCTGCGGCGGTTGTGGCATCCAGCAACCGCAGGAGAGAAGGCAACTGTCTGCTTCCATGTGAAAATAATAACCTGCTAATTGCGATTTCCTTCCTCCTTTGGAGATATAAGCTCCAAAATTTGGTTTGTAGGGTGTTTTGTCATTTGAGAATCGAATGTCGCGGTAAATTCTAAAAATACAATCGCCGGCACTAAGGGATGAATTAATGCGCTTGTCAAATTTACTGATTTGCGAAATCAGCAAGTTTACTGCTACTTCGTATTCTTTTTTGGCCTGCAGATAAAAATTCTTATTCTCATTAAACCATTCGCGGTTATTGTTCTGCTTCAGCCCATGTAAAAAATCCAGGCAAACTTTAAGATTCATCTTTTCCTTTTTTTTATCAGATTATTCCCAAAATAAGTGAAAATAGTTGATTTTAAGTCATCTTAATCAGAAAAAATATCAACTAAGCAATTGTCTATTTTTGTATCTTTATAAGCTTTTATAAATGAATGCAAATAAGCTAAATAAAAGGTTTTTGTATAAAAATTCAATGCTTTTTCAGTCTAAATAATGTCTTTTCAGTCTCAAAGTCTAAAAGAAAACAAGATGGATAAAAGCATCAAAAAGATGAGCAAAAGAGATTTTATTAAATGTGGAATTTTTGGCCTGGGAGCTACAGCCTTTTTGGCAAAGGGGAAATATTTATTTGCCATGGCTGAAGACGGGATGCCGGAAGTCCCGGCTGCTGATTTGTGGAAATGGAGCAAGGAGAGTCCTTATTATGTGATTACCCCGCATGGCACAAAATGCCTGCTATGCCCCAATGGCTGTGTTTTAAAAGACAATCAGACAGGGGTATGCCGGAGCCGGATAAATTATAAAGGCAAGATATTTTCTTTGGTTTATGGAAATCCCTGTGCTGTTCATGTTGATCCTATTGAGAAAAAACCTCTTTTCCATTTTCTTCCTGAAAGCAGGGCTTACTCCATTGCTACAGCCGGATGCAATATGTCCTGCCTGAATTGTCAGAACTGGAGTATTTCTCAGGCCAGTCCGAAACAGACGGATAACTATGACATGATGCCTGCCAGAGTTGTGGAAGAAAGTATGCGCAATGCCTGCAAGACTATTGCTTATACTTACACCGAGCCTACTGTTTTTTATGAATATATGTATGACACTGCCCGGCTGGCCCGTGAAAAAGGAGTTAAAAACATTATTAAATCCAACGGTTATATTAATGAAAAGCCTTTGCGTAACTTATGCAAGTTCCTGGATGCTGCCAATATAGATTTAAAATCGTTCGACAACTCCGTTTATCATAAACTGAACGGAGGCATGCTTCAACCTGTATTGAACACCCTGAGGATAATCCATGAGGAACATGTTTGGCTTGAGATTACCTATTTGCTCGTTCCGGGTTGGACGGATAATTTTACAAGCATCAAAGCTATGTGCCAATGGCTGGTAAAAAACGGATTGGAAAATTGCCCTTTACATATTGACCGTTTTATGCCCGAATATAAGCTTACTCAGGTGCCGCCCACACCGGTTTCCAGTCTCGAAAAGGCAAGAAAAATTGCGCTGGAAGCCGGAATAAAATTTGTATATGTTGGAAATTTGCCGGGGACCAGCTTCGAGGATACCGTTTGCCCTCATTGTGGTAAGGTTTTGGTAGAAAGAAGAGGTTTTGCTGTTTTAAAAAAGCATATTGTAAACCATAAATGTTTATATTGCGGCACAGTTATCCCTGGAATTTGGAATTAAAACTCAATCCGCTCTTTTATGAGAAAACTTTTCATTCTGGCTTTATTCTTGCTGATTGGCTCTTTGGCATACTCACAGGATACAGATATTAATGCATTGGTTGATGAAGGTGTTGCCCTGCACGATTCTGGAAATTATGTCGAGGCCATTAATAAATATAAGCAGGCCCTTAAGCTTGATAAAAATTCTTCTTTGGTCAATTACGAAATTGCCTACAGTTATTCAGAACTTAAAGCCTATAAAGAGGCCATGCGGCATTGTAAAGTTGTGCTTTCTCAGAAATCGGATGAAACGGTGATGGCAGCAATCTTATATGGATCCATTCTGGATGACCTGGGAAAAACCAAAAAAAGTATCCGTTTTTATGAGAAAATAATCAAGGAATATCCTTCCAATTATCTCTTGTCTTATAATTTAGCTTTAAGTTATTATAACAATAAACAGTTCGAGTCTGCCGAACAATGGGTTGAAAATGCCATTAAGTTAAATCCTACTCATGCCGGAAGCCATTTGTTGCTTGCTTCCATTATGAATGCCTCCGAACAAAGAGTAAAATGCGTACTCGCCTTGTATTATTTCCTGATGATTGAACCTACTTCACCACGTGCAGGACAGGCTTATGATTTGCTGCTTTGTGAACTGAAACAGGACGTTGATAGCAGTAATCCGGACAGTGTAAAGATAAATGTCGTGTCCAATTCATCAGATGAGTTCGATCAGGCTAATCTGCTGCTGGGTATGCTGGAAGCTTCAAAACAACTGACTGAGAATCGAAATAAAAACTTCTACCAGTTGTTTGCCGAAAACAATGAGACCTTTTTCCGGGGATTGGGCAGAATGTCTCAAGGGAAAAGAGGTTTCTGGTGGGATTTCTATGTGGATTTCTTTAAGGACCTTTCTGATAATGGGAATTCTGAAGCTTTTAGTTATTTTATCAGCCGGGCACATAAAAATCAGCAGGTAGACAAATGGGTAAGCAACAACAGCCAGAAATTGAACTTGTTTGCCAACTGGTTGGAAAATTATCAACCTTCAAATAATTGATTAATCCTAAGTTTAAAAAATGAAAATAGTATTCCCCTTTTTTGTTTTAATGAATATTTCTTTGTTAGTTACAGCGCAAACCTCTCAAAAACACAGTCCCTCAAAATCCGGCGATCCTCTCATCAGTGCTTCGGTCCATCGCAATTTCCAGAATTATGATGTGAACTTTTATAAACTTGATGTAGAAGTCAATGATTCCAGTACTTTTGTTAAAGGAAATACAACCGTCAGGGCGAAAATAATCGGAATGAACACAGATTCCTTCAACCTCGAACTGGCATCAAATATGTTGGTTGATTCGGTATTTATAGATGGTCGCAAAACGAAATTCAATCATGACGGCAATTATTTAGATATACTCCCTGATCATCAACTAAAAAAAGGCAATCCGTTGACTGCCCAGGTTTATTACCAGGGTAAAGTTGTTCAAAATAATTTTTTCTCAGGCATGTCGAATCAAACAGATAGGATCTGGGGCAACAGCGTAACCTGGACCCTTTCCGAACCCTGGCATGCCAGGGACTGGTTCCCCTGTAAACAGGATTTAAACGATAAGGCTGACTCGGCCTGGATATTTATTACTACTGCCCCTGGTTTGAAAGCAGGATCAAACGGCGTACTGACCCATGTCACCCACCTTGCTGACGGAAGACTTCGTTATGAATGGAAGACCAGGCACAGCATTGCTTTTTATCTTCTTTCATTGTCGGTTTCAAAATATGCCGAATATGACCTTTATGCCCATCCCAAAGGAATGAAAGATTCTATCCTGATCCAGAATTATATTTATAATGATTCTACCTATTTAAAGAAATATAAATCGAATATTGACAAGGCGGCTACAATTTTAGAATTCTATTGCGACCGGTTTGGCCCTTATCCGTTTGCCAATGAGAAATATGGACATTGCCTTGCCCCGCTGGGCGGTGGAATGGAGAACCAAACCATGACTACTTTGTCGGATTTTAGTTTTGATTTGGTGGCTCATGAAATGGCTCACCAGTGGTTCGGCGATAATGTGACCTGTGCTTCGTTTCAGGATGTTTGGTTGAATGAAGGATTTGCTTCGTATAGTGAATACCTCAGCCGCCAGCATCTTATCTCGCAGCAAAGTGCTGATGAATGGATGAGAGAAGCCCAGGCAATGGCAAAGTCAAAATCTTTCCAAAGTATTTTTGTCCCTTCCGGGGATTTGAATGATGATTGGCGGGTTTTTGATATGTCTATGACCTACAAGAAAGGGGCAGTTCTTTTACACATGATCCGTTACGAACTGGGCGATTCTTTGTTTTTCAAGGTTCTTAAAGATTATCAGGTTAAATTTGCAGGAAAGACCGCTTCGGTAGATGATTTTAAGGAATTGCTGAAAGCTGAATCAAACAGGGATTTCTCAACCTTTTTTGATCAATGGTATTATGGGCAGGGTTATCCCGTTTTTCATATCTCCTGGAATCAGGATGGTGACCAGCTTTCGATTATTTCAAAACAATCTTCTACTTCAACCCAGACTCCTTTCTTCAATACTAATATGGAGTACAAAATTTTGTATGAGAACGGTGACTCGAGTTTGAAGCTGAAACAGGACAGGGATACTCAGACATTTTTGATTAAAACTTCAAAGAAAGTAACAGGAGTGGAAGCCGATCCCAATAATTGGATTTTGAAAAGCATAGTTGAAGATAAATTTATCAATGATGCGGAAAATAACCCCTTTTTAAGGATCTCGCCCAATCCCTTTAAACGTCATTTTGAATTGGTTTTTTTAAATAAACATCTGATTCATAAGATTAATCTTACGGATGCCGATTCAAATACAGTATATGAAACCATGACCATGCAGGATAAACTGAATATAGACACACATCTGTTTAAACCCGGCATTTACATCCTGACCTTAAAAGAAGGAGAAAAGCAATATAAAATGAAGATCACAAAAAAATAATTGGACGAAACACCTTTTCAATCATAGGAAGGCCTGGCATTGCCAGGCTTTTTTATTGACCATATTATAATGCGGAGTTAATCTTTATGGCCAGGATAATTCAATAATGCCTTTTTAGAACCTGACTTGGGACTTGTAGGTTGAAGATGAATTGTTTGTGTGCTGATAATTATTCTGATTGATCATATTTAGTGATTTCCGGGATGTTCATATTTATTCTAATTCTGATGAGGTATCCCTACATTTTATTATTAAAAAACGGAATTCCCTTTTTATTCAATTTCTATTTATTTGATTGGTATAAAAACTGTAAACGCAATTATACTAAGTTAGTGTAACTAATGTGAATTTTAAATTGAAATGCAAAATTTGTAAATTGTATGTAATTGACTGATAAATATATAAAATTTTATGATGTACTCTTGTTGTATTTCGTTTTTACATTTTTTTGAGAGTGAGAAAACAAAACATAAGTTGAATTTTTCCGGCCTTCTGACTTTAACCTTAGCTTTATATTCAAACAGGTAAAATATTCCCGGGTAATTAGCCGGAAATAATATTAACCTAATATAATTAAAAGATGAAAAAACTATACATATTATTAA
>JAUZOH010000075.1 GCA_030706565.1 Bacteroidota bacterium
AGCAAACTTAATGTATTGGACAGGTAGGTCTCCAGAGCGGACAGGTATAATTTTTTATTGTCCAGGATGTGGATTAAACCTTTTTGCCATTCCCTGAAATTTGCTGAATTTTTGGGTGAATTTTTGAATTCCCTCAAAATTTCCAGGTAATCTGAAAAATGAGGGGAGGGCCTTGCTTTTTTTTTGAGCATTTCATTGGAAGTACTCAAAATTTCTGATTTCTCTTCATCACTTGTTGTATTCCAGTAAGCTCCGAAATCATTATAGACTTTTTTTTGTTCATCATTAAGATTTTTGCCAAAAAAGATAAATAAATCGTCGAGGTATGACTTGGTATCTGCGAATTTTTTAAGATTCTGCCCCCATACCTGAAACGACAAGCTTAATCCAATCATGAGAAAAAAAAGTCTGCACCGGCCCATTTGGGAAATAGTTTAAATCTGCTTAATTAACGTATAAAGTTACTTAATGTTTTTCCCTAATACGTTATTGTTTGGTGAAAGATGCCATTACCCAATCATTTTTTTCCTTGTGGAAGTTGGGTTTGAATTGATATTTTGCTGCTTCCTTTATTACAATATCCAGGTCGCTGGTTAGAAAACCGCTCATCAGCACCTGTGTCCCTTTGTCCGAACATCCGGAGTAATGTTTCATATCGTTTACCAGAATGTTACGGTTGAGGTTAGCCAGGATAAACTGGAATTTTTTGCCTTTAAGAAGCTGTGCATCCCCCAACAGGACAGAAATATTTGAACAATGATTAATTTTTATATTTTCCAGGCAATTTTGATAGGCCCATGTATCATTGTCAATAGCAGTGACTGTTGCAGCCTGTTTTTTTGAGGCAAGTATGGACAGGATACCTGTACCGCAACCCATATCAAGCACACTTTTCCCCCTGAGGTCCATGTCCAGGAGGGTTTCAACAATCATTGTCGTGGTCTCATGCCTGCCAGTACCAAATGACATTTTGGGATTGATGATGATTTCAAATTCTACCCCAAGATCTGTCTTTGAAGTTGAAGGGCGTATTACACAGCGATTCCCAATAATAATGGGTTGAAACCGGGTCTCGGATTCTTCATTCCAGTTTTGTTCTTTCAACAGCAAATAGGAAAATTGAATATCCTTGAAATCAGAGAATTCCTGCTTAAGCCACAATATCTTTTCGAAATTGAAGGCAGATGCCGGGATATATGCCTTCAGGCCAGTTTCGTCTTCGAGAAATCCTTCATATCCAAGGTTGTTTAATTCAGCAATCAAAATTTCTTGTGATTGAAGGCTGCCTTCAGGCATAGAGCAATTTAACTCAATATAATCCATACAAAAAAAGTTTACATAAAAAAACCACATAAACCATGCCGCACGACAAGTTATGTGGTTTTAATGATTATGATTTATGCCTGCAATATTTAGAAAGAATGGATAATTTGCAGGAAATCCTGTGGTTTCAGTGAAGCACCGCCAATCAAACCACCGTCAACATCGTGATTGGAAAACAGTTCTTTGGCATTTTTAGCGTTGCAGCTTCCTCCATAGAGGATAGAAATATTTTCAGACAATTCCCTGCCATATTTTTCAGTGAGCAGGCCGCGGATAAATTGATGAATTTCCTGTGCCTGGTCGGGTGAAGCTGTCTTGCCGGTTCCAATAGCCCAGATAGGTTCGTAAGCAATAACAACCTTCAATAAAGCATCTTTGTTAAGTCCGAATAATGATTCAGCCAATTCTTTTTTGATGACATCGAAGAATTTTCCGGATTCGCGTTCTGCAAGATTTTCACCACAACAGAAGATAGGGGACAGGCCGTTTTCAAGTGCCAGATTTACTTTTTTAGCCAGGATGGCATTGTCTTCATGATAATAACCACGGCGTTCAGAGTGTCCAATGATAACATAAGAAGCGCCCACAGATTTAATCATCTGGGCAGATACTTCGCCGGTATAGGCTCCGCTTGCTTCAGAAGCACAATTTTGAGCAGAGAGGAACATTTGTTTGTTATCAACAAACTTGTTTACTTCGGTTAAATGAATAAATGGTGGTGCTAAAATAACAGTAACATCGGATGCGGGTTTTTTGGTAATCAGTTCTTTTATCTCTTTTACTAATTCAATGCCTTCAGGTAGAGTCTTGTTCATCTTCCAGTTTCCGGCAACTATCTTCTTTCTCATATCTTAATTGGTTTTTATAAATAAAAATGTGTTAATATTTTCAACCTTCAAAGGTACAAAAATATAGCAACCCACAATTAATATTTATTCCTAAATCATTTTAATTCTCGGGTCAATTAATGTATAAGCTGCATCAACAAGCCAGTTGATGATAATGAAAATAAGCGATATGGTCAGGATGCAACCCAGCACCAGCGGCATATCATAATTGTTCAGGGCATCAACAATGACATAACCCAGCCCTTTCCAGCCAAATATATATTCTATGAACACCACCCCTGCCATTAATGAAGCAAACCAGCCGGATATGGCGGTTATGACAGGATTTAATGAGTTTTTTAAGGCATGATGCCAGATTACCTGGGAAAAACTTAAACCTTTTGCTTTGGCTGTCCGGATATAATCCTGAGAAAGCACCTCAAGCATGGAATTGCGCGATAGTTGGACGACAATTGCCAAAGGCCTTATGCCCAGTGTGAAAGCCGGCAAAATGAGGTTTTTAAGCATCAGATGCTCCCCCATGCCCAGGTTATCAACCTCGTACAGGTTGCCCGTAAGGTTCAGGTGGGTGTATTTGCCCAGTACAAAAGCAAAAAACCAGCCTATGAGGATGGCTGCAAAAAATGAGGGAAGCGACATGCCAAAGGCTGAGAAAAACAAGGATAAACGGTCGAAAACGCTGTCCTTTTTTATGGCTGCGGTTATCCCAAGGGCAATTCCAAGTATACTGGCAAAAACAATGGCTGCAAAGGCAAGTATAAAGGTATTGGGCAGAGTCTCGCCTATAATTGCCCCTACATTTTTTTTGCTTTGGAATGAACGGCCCAGATATGGCCATTTAAGCAATAAAGCCTTGTTTGACGAAAAATGCAGGATTACCTTTTTGCTCCCATATTTGGCGGTATCGTAATAGAAAAAACTTTCTTTGTTTTTCAGGTTAAAAACCGATACGGGCGAAAGTTCATTGATATATCTTAAATATTGCAGGCTTTTGGGCTTGTCCAGGCCAAGCTCTTTTTTTACTGCTTCGATAGAATTCAGGTCGGTGCGTTGCCCAAGCATCATACGTGCAGGATCGCCGGGCAATACATTAAAGAGCATGAATACCACGGTAACTACTCCCCACAATATCAAAAGGCTATAGAAAAAACGCCTCAGTATATATTTAGATAAAATCATAACTTTGTAAAATCAGAAATAATAATAAATTTTAGTTAATATCCTGATTCACACATCATTTTTCTGCAAATCCTGATGTTAACCCTCTAAAACCAAAATTCAAAATTGGCAACAAATAAACAAATAAACATACAAAGTCTGGCTATTTTTTTTTATTTTGCGAATTTTTAAAGGTATATAAATTCTGATCGTAGATTATGGAAAAGTTCTTAACAAGTCGTGCCGAAAATTATTCTGAATGGTACAATGAATTGGTCGTTAAAGCAGATCTGGCAGAAAACTCTGCCGTCAGGGGGTGCATGGTCATTAAACCATATGGTTATGCAATATGGGAAAAGATGCAGGCTGCCCTTGATCAAATGTTTAAAGATACAGGTCATTCCAACGCATATTTCCCCTTATTTATTCCTAAATCTTTCTTTTCAAAAGAAGCAAGTCATGTCAAAGGTTTTGCAAAAGAATGTGCTATTGTTACCCACTACCGTCTTAAAAATGATCCTGACGGCAAAGGGGTGGTGGTTGATGAGGATTCCAAACTTGAAGAAGAACTGATTGTCCGTCCTACCTCTGAAACTATTATCTGGGCCACGTATAGGAACTGGATTCAATCTTACCGCGATTTGCCTATTTTGGTGAATCAATGGGCTAATGTAGTAAGATGGGAAATGCGTACCCGCCTGTTTTTGCGTACGGCCGAATTTTTATGGCAGGAAGGACATACTGCCCACGCCACTAAAGAAGAAGCCCAGGAAGAGGCCATGAGAATGATCAATGTTTATGAAGATTTTGCAAAAAACTGGCTTTCAGTCCCTGTTTTGAAAGGAGTGAAAACTGAAAATGAGAAATTTGCCGGTGCCATTGATACCTATTGCATTGAAGCCTTGATGCAGGACGGCAAAGCCCTTCAGGCAGGTACTTCACACTTCCTCGGACAGAATTTTGCCAAAGCTTTCGATGTGAAATTTACTGATAAAAACGGATTGCTTGATTACGTCTGGGCAACCTCCTGGGGCGTTTCTACCCGGCTGATGGGGGCTCTGATTATGGCTCATTCCGATGACAAAGGTCTGGTGCTGCCTCCTAAGCTTGCTCCTATACAAGTGGTAATTATTCCGGTTTATAAAAATGACGAGGAACTGTCTGCAATCTCTGAGAAGGTCGCCGTGATCAAACAGAAACTTGAAAGTAAAGGCATTTCAGTGAAATATGATGACAGGGATACGCAGAAGCCGGGATGGAAGTATGCTTACCATGAGCTGAAAGGTGTTCCGGTACGTTTGTCCCTTGGGCCCCGCGATCTGAAAAATAATACCATTGAAATTGTCCGCCGTGATACCCTGAAAAAGAATGTTATTTCGCAGGAAGGAATTGAAAACGTTGTCGAAGATTTATTAAAGGATATTCAATCATATTTGTATCAGAAAGCCCTGTCCTTTAGAGACAGCAACATCAGGAAGGTGGATAGTTACGATGAATTCAAGCAGGTGCTTGAGGAAAAAGGTGGCTTTATTGCTGCCCATTGGGACGGGACTACGGAAACCGAACTGAAAATAAAAGATGATACCAAGGCCACTATACGTTGCATCCCTCTGGATGTCGAAGAGGAAGAAGGAAAATGTATGGTCACCGGTAAACCTTCCCCCCACAGGGTTATTTTTGCAAAAGCATATTAAGATAATGGGATAATGTGCTAATGAGATAATGGGATAATGAGATAATGGGATAATGGGGAAATGGGATGATGAGAATGTGATAGGGTAAGTGGTTGGGCTGTGTGGTTATTAACCTTAATTCTAAATAAAAATGGAAGAGTTCGACAAAAGCAGGCTTATTTTAGATACTCTGGCTGAAAAGTCAAGTGTCAAGCTGAAGGTATACGATAATACACTTGAGGTTTTTTCTTCGCTGAAGCAGGTGCTTACGGATATTGAAAGGCAATATAATGCCAATATGCTTCCTCAGACAGATAAAAGGGCTAATTTGTTGTACACCGATAAGGGCAAATATGCTGCCCAGCTTAGAATAGCCGGCGATCTGCTTATTTTCAACATGCATACAAATATTTTCGAGTTTGACCGGGATAATATCGTGTGGAAAAATTCGTATGTGAGTGAAAATAAATTGAATAGTTATTGCGGTGTGATCAATATTTATAACTTTCTGAGCGACTCTTTCAATTATAACCGGCTTGACGATTTGGGTTATCTTGTGGCCCGCATTTTTATTAACCGGGAGAAACATTATTTTGTAGAGGGGAAAAGGCAACTGGGCGTTTTATATAATAATTTTGGAACTGCCCAGATCCAGGAGTCCGATTTGATTAAAATCGTTAATTCCGCCATACTTTATTGCCTGGAATTTGATTTACTTGTTCCTCCTTACGATAACGTGAAAATTGTTTCAGTTGCTCAATTGAACGAGAAAATTGAAAATTCGCGCCTGGCAACCGGTAAACGGTTGGGATTCACATTTAATTCTGATGATGTCTCTGCCAATGTCAAAAGGTGAGGCTTTGATCTCAAACTGCATCATGCAATTTTAAAGGTTTTTGATGACGTGTATTGATCCTATGCGACCTGATCCTGACAAATTAAGTAAAATTGATTTTATTTGGATTGTTATCATTTTAACTTTTGAGGCTATCATGGGCATATTATCCATATATTGGGGTATGGTTATTTCGGCATTTTCATTATTTTGTTATGGAATAGCAATTGTAGCAGAAATTATTCCTGCATTTCAAATTTTGAATATTGTTGGGCGTATAAAATATATGGAAGTAAATCATAACCGTATTTCTGAAAGCAAGCAGCTTATTATTTCCGGTTTTGGTTTATATTTGCTTGCTGCCGGGTTAGTTGCTGGTGTGGTTTTGATTTGTTTAAATGGTGAAAAACCGGATACAACAATTCCAGGGATAGTTATTTCAATGGGTTCCCTGCTTTTTTTAATGGTTAGTAAACTATGTATTAAAAGAAAATCACATTCATGGATGATTATAAATGAAACATCGGGAATAAATAATGGTCTGTATCTCTCAGCTATTTTGTTTGTTTCATGTTTCCTTTATGAATTTTCAAGAATAACGTGGTTTGATGCCTTAGGCTCTTTGGTAATGACCGGATTTATTTTTTATAAAGGGAAAGCAGCTTTTTCCAGGGCAAAAAAACAGGGTGTGTAGGGATTGTAGCATTGCAATAAAATTTTTTTCTGGTTGCTTAATAATCATTTAAGGTGCGCACGAAATTTTACATACTTCATTTTAAGCAGGCATTATTTTTATGGATAATTTTTCAAATTTTTTTACCCACTCATCTTTATGGTCAGGTTCGGCAAGCAGGCAAAAGGAAAGCTAAGGTGGATCGTACTCATATCGTAACTGCTGATACCTTCAGAATTTCATCTTTAAAAGCTGCCGTATTAGTTGATTCGGCGGGCATTGATTCCCGCAAGGCATTAATGGAAAGTGAACCAGGAGACATTTATGAAAAGTTACAATCCCTGGCTAATCAGCGAAGATTAACCCGCGAGTTAAGTAATATTATTATTGTCCCGGTTAAAAAGAAAAATCCGGATACTCTTCTGACCCAGCAAAGTGAAGAACCTTTCATGAATTATTCCGGGAAAATAATACGGAAAATCAGATTGCAGAAGATTGATGTCTTTGGCCCTACGGTTTACGACACTACCCTGAGAGCTTCTTCCTGGGTCGAACGTACTGCAAATAATGTGCATCGGAATACCAATGACCAGATCATCAGGAAAAATTTATTGCTAAAATCCGGTCAGAAAGTAGATCCGGTTAAAATGGCCGATAACGAAAGGTTGTTGCGTGACCTTCCTTTTATTGAAGATGCGCGGATTTATGTCGTCCAACCTGAAAATGCAGGAGATTCTGTTGATGTTGTGGTCATTACAAAAGATGTTTTTTCAACCGGTTTTGATTTTGATGTGACCAGCTCATATTCCGGAAAATTAGGCATCTGGGATAAAAATATTTTTAGCCGCGGTGATGAAATCAACAATTATCTGCATTGGAATTCGCATGAAACAAGAAATTTGGGTTTTGAAGGAACATACCTGTTTAATAATATTTTAGGAAGTTTTGTCGACAGCAAAATAAGTTATATCAATTTGTCTTCCTTAAAGACTTTTGGAATTGATGTGACTAAAAATTTTATTACCCCGTCCACCCTTTATGCCGGCGGTTTTTCATTTTACAGAAATTCTGAACTTCAAAGTATTTCCACCATTGATACCACCAGTAAACCTGTATCTTTAAGATACAACTATTATGATGCCTGGTTGGGGCGTTCCTTTTATCTGAATCCTTCCAATTATTTGCAAAAAAGCAGGATTAACCTGATTATAGCCGGCAGGGCTTACCGTACTGTTTTTCTTCGACGCCCTATGGTTACCAATGACTCGCTTTATCAATATTACAATAAAAAAGTCTATTTGTTCAGTATAGGTATTTCCCGGCAGAATTTTTATAAGAGTAATCTGATTTATAGTTTTGGCCGTACCGAAGATATCCCCTATGGGATGTTGATCAAAGCTACTGCAGGTTTTGAAGATAATGAATTCCTGGATCGTTTTTACTCCGGACTGTCCTTATCAAATGGCCGATTTATCAACGGTTTGGGTTACAGTTATTTCAGTCTGGATTTCGGCGGCTTTTTTAATAAAAATATTTTTGAACAGGGGATGATTCAGTTTACCAATCATTTCTTCAGTAACCTTTATGTGGTTGGGCGAACAAAATTACGATCCTTCATTGATGTTACTTATTTGCACGGTCTAAAACGTTATAAGGATGAATATATTTCTTTAGAGGATATGGACGGTATTGAAGGGCTTAAAGGAATGTCGCTCAGGGGCAATAAGAAATTGACGATGCATTTTGAAACAGTTGCATTTTTGCCCTATTTCCTTTACGAGTTCCGTTTTGCCCCTTATATTTTTACGGATATGGGATTTATTGGCCCTTCAAATGTTCTGATCTTTAATAATAATTTATATACCGGCATTGGCCTAGGGGTGAGAATCAGAAATGAAAGACTTGTCTTTAAAACCATTCAGTTTAGGTTCTCTTTCTATCCTTTTGTCCCGGATCACGTAACCAGGCAGGCTTTTGAGTTTTCATCCGAGGACCGTTATCAACCGAATAATTTCTTTATGAAAGAGCCTGAAATACTTAAATATTAGTATAGAAAGATGATGAAATTCCAATTAACAGATGAAGTTTTTTTGTTTGATTTTTTATGTACAAAGTTTAGTGAATCTTCAAAAAATAAAATTAAAAAATGGGTTAAAAATCAATGCGTAAGTTATAATGGAGAGGTGGTTACTGACCTGAGAAAAAAACTTCAGGCCGGTGGCGAATTGACTGTGGATACTCATGGCGGGAACAGGGAAGCAGATTATAATATTTCCTTTAAGATATATTATGAAGATCCTCAGTTGATTGTGGTTGAAAAACCGGTGGGTATATCTACTGCAGGCCAGGAAAGTAACCGGACGATGCTCAATGCGGTTAATGCTTACCTGGAGAAAAAATCCAAAGGGCAGTCCAGGGCTTTTGTGGTTCATCGTTTAGATAAAGAAGTATCGGGCGTACTTCTTTTTGCAAGGAGCAGAAAGACGATGGATTGGTTAAAAGAACACTGGCAACAGACTGAGAAATTCTATCTTGCACTGGTGGAAGGAAGGCCTGAGAAACCTGAGGGGACTATCCAGGGTTGGCTCAGGGAGGGGGCAAAGCAAAAAGTTTACTCCACTTCTTCCGAAATAGGAGCCAAATATGCAATCACTCATTACCGGATTATCCGTGAACTGGATAATTATTCCCTGCTTGAAGTAAAAATTGATACCGGGCGGAAAAACCAGATCCGGGTACATCTTTCTGAAATAGGTTGCCCCATTGTAGGTGATTATAAATATGGCGCAAGTCCTTATCCCTTGCGGAGAGTACGCCTTCATGCCTGCTCCTTTACTTTTCCCCATCCGCTGACCGGGAAGATGATACGCATTGAATCTCCCATGCCCAAAAACTTTCTTGTTCTCAAAAATGAAGATGAAAATTATAAGAACTAAATAACGGTTTTTGTTAACTTTGTTTAAATAAGAATTATGCATTTTATGATCAGGGAATTTCAGAACTTTATTGACAAAAATCAGTTATTCGACAGAAAACAGAAGATCTTGCTGACGGTCAGCGGGGGAATTGATTCCATCTCCATGCTGCATTTGTTTCATAAAGTCGGCATAGATATTGGCGTAGCCCATTGTAACTTTATGCTGAGGGGGGAAGAATCTGACGAAGATGAAATATTTGTCAGGAATATGGCGGCCATGCTTGCTGTCCCTTTTTATGTAATACGGTTTAATACCTGGGAATATGCCCGGCAGGAAGGAATATCCATTGAAATGGCTGCCCGTGATTTGCGCTATAAATGGTTCGAGGAGATAAGGGTTCAATATAAATATGATTATATCGCCACTGCCCATAACTTAAATGACGTAGTGGAAACATTTTTCCTGAACATTGTACGGGGTACGGGAATTAAAGGGCTTACCGGCATCAAACCCAAAAGCAATCACCTGATTCGCCCTATGCTGTTTGCTTCCAGAAGGCAGATTGAAGCCTACTGCCTTGAACATGATTTGCATTTCCGGGAAGATTCAAGCAATGCTTCCGTAAAGTTCTCGAGAAATAAAATCAGACATTTGATCCTGCCTGTTTTAGAGAAGATAAATCCCAATTTCCTGCAGACCGCCGTAGAGAATATCCAACGTTTGTCGGAAACGGAACAGATTTACTTTTCGAAAGTCGGGGAGGTGAAAAAACAGGTTTGCTTTGAGAAAGAAGGATCGTTTTATATTGATCTTAATAAGATGAAAGAGATAGAGCCCCAATCAAGCTATCTCTATGAATTTCTGGTGCCCTTCAATTTTTCCAGGGATAATGTCGCCGAAATTATCGAAGCAATGGATGGAATTCCCGGTAAGCAATTTTTCTCTTCTACTCACCGGTTATTAAAAGACAGAAATTACCTGATTATAACCGGGATCAAAAAACAGGCAGATCTGAAATATTACATAGATGAGGGAATGACACTAATTAATGGTCCTGTTAAACTAAAGCTCAGGGTTATCAAAAAAGAAGAAGGTTTTAAATTGCCTTTAAACTCTCAGATAGCCTGTCTTGATTATGACCGGATTACTTTTCCCCTGATTTTGCGCCATTGGCAAAAGGGGGATTATTTCCGTCCTTTGGGCATGAAAGACATCAAAAAACTCAGCGATTATTTTATTGACAACAAACTTTCGCTGATAGAAAAAGAACAGGCCTGGCTTCTTACTTCTGAGAACAAGATTGTCTGGATTGTAGGCCGCCGGCTTGATGACCGTTACAAGATTACAGACAGGACCCAAAATATTCTTGTTATTGAACCTTGCCAGGATTAACTTATATTCTCCCGCAACATTTTAAAGAAGTCGTGCATTCCTTTTGTATCCTTGTTTTTGATCAGTTCAATCAGGTATGAAAGTTTTTTACTGATTTTTTCTACCTGTTCGAGGGCATAAGGGCTTTGAAGGATTTCAGAGAGCAGATAATTATTTTCAGACATCAGGCCTTTGGCGATAGCTAAATGTTTTTTAAAGGTCGTACCCGGTGCTTCCTGTTTTTTCATGCAGGCTGCAAAAACAAAAGTCGAAGAAAAGGGCACGCACAGTGAATAAGCTATCATCTGGTCGTGTACTTTAAAGGAATAGTCGTATATTTTTAAATTAAAGGAACGGTAGAAATTGCGGAAAAACAGCTTGCCTTCTTCATCCGATTCAGTAATGATAATGGCATTCTGGTCACTCAATTCTTTGATATTGGCAAAGGTAGGCCCAAACATGGGATGGGTGGAAACAAAACGGTGTTTGCATTTTTGGTAATAATCAAACAGGCCGGTTTTGACAGAGCAAATATCTGAAACTATACAGGCCTCCGGCAAATAGGGCATCACTTCATCAAATGAGCGGAATGTATTTTGCAGGCTTACACAATTAATCAGCAGGTCGGGTTTGAATTCTTCGATTTCATTCAGGGAAGTGAAACGAAAGCAATGGAAAAAATATTTCAACCTTGTTGCATCGCTGTCATATACAGCTACTTCATAATCCAGGCAGAGGGATTCGACAAACCACGAACCCATATTTCCTGCTCCAAGGATACAGATCTTTTTGATATTCAGGATATTGATATCTTCCTTTCTTTCCGGGTTGCAAATATTTTCATTCTGCGAACTGCTCATAATGATTATTTTATCTATTCTTCTTATATTTAAGATGGATAATTTTTAAAGCAAAATACCCCAACATTTTAAATTCGGATCAAAGTTCTGTATTTTTTGATTGGTTCGCAATTAATTGAAAAAAAATATTTTTGTGTTATTTAAATAACAGTGTTCGATTAAATAAAATTGATGTAACTTTAAATAATTGAATTCGGAAACTATTGATTTTAAATAATATTGAAAATATTTTTTTTTGAGTGGAATATTGATACACCTTTTTGAATACCTTTGTAACTTTTCAATTAAAAAAATCAAAAGGCCATAATAAATAATATATATTAACCATAAAATAGTAACAAGATGTCAGATGTAAAACGTGTTTACGCCTTTGGCAATAAAAAAGCTGAAGGGAGAGCAGATATGAGAAATCTTCTTGGCGGAAAAGGAGCCAATCTCGCTGAAATGAATTTGGTGGGTGTTCCTGTTCCTCCGGGCTTTACCATTACGACCGAGGTTTGTACTGAATACAATCAAAAAGGTGGAGAAGCAATTAAGGCTCTCCTGCAGGATGATGTGGTAAATGGCATCAAGCACATTGAAGGGCTGATGAAGAGTAAATTCGGGGACAAGAAGGATCCCTGCCTGGTTTCTGTACGTTCCGGTGCCCGTGCTTCCATGCCGGGTATGATGGATACCATTCTTAACCTGGGGTTGAATGATGAAGTAGTGGAAGGTTTGGTTGCAAAAACCAATAATCCCCGTTTTGCCTGGGATTCATACCGCCGTTTTGTTCAGATGTATGGGGATGTGGTTTTAGGCTTAAAACCCGCTTCAAAACAGGATATTGATCCTTTCGAAGAAATTATTGAACAGGTTAAAGCTGAAAAGAAAGTTAAGCTGGATACAGAGCTGGATGCTGATGACCTGAAGGAATTGGTTAAACGTTTCAAGGCTGCTGTTAAGAAACGCACAGGCAAGGATTTCCCCTCCGATCCTATGGAACAGCTTTGGGGTGCTATTATGGCCGTGTTCGACAGCTGGATGAACGAACGTGCAATTTTATACAGAAAATTAAATAATATTCCTGAAGAATGGGGCACTGCTGTTAGTGTTCAGGCTATGGTATTTGGAAATATGGGTAATACCTCAGCTACCGGTGTTGCATTCTCCAGAAATGCTGCTACTGGCGAACCCTTATTTAACGGTGAATACCTGATCAATGCTCAGGGCGAAGATGTGGTTGCCGGTATCCGTACCCCACAACAGATTTCTAAAGCTGGTTCAATTGCCTGGGCTAAATTAGCCGGCGTTTCTGAAAGTGACCGTGCTTCTAAATATCCTTCCCTGGAAGAAGCCATGCCAGAAATCTATAAAGAACTCTGGGATATTCAACATAACCTCGAACTGCATTACAAAGATATGCAGGATATGGAATTCACCATCCAGGAAGGTAAACTCTGGTTCCTTCAGACCCGTAACGGTAAACGTACCGGTAGTGCAATGGTGAAAATTGCCATGGATCTTCTTCGCGAGGGAATTATTGATGAAAAACTGGCTGTCCTTCGTTGCGAACCTAATAAACTTGACGAACTCTTGCACCCGGTTTTCGATAAGAAAGCTCTTGCAAATGCTACCGAGATTGCTAAAGGTTTGCCTGCATCCCCGGGTGCTGCTTCAGGCCAGATTGTTTTCTTTGCTGATGAAGCTGAGAAATGGGCTGATAAGGGTAAGAAA
>JAUZOH010000076.1 GCA_030706565.1 Bacteroidota bacterium
CTTCAAGGAAAAATAAAAACCAGATAGTTAAAAACATTTTATATTTGCTTTAAATACTTTATACTAAGACGGCACAAAACGATCCGTCACCAGAAAATAAGAATGTAATGGAAACAGCTTTAATTACCGGTGCTTCAAACGGCATTGGACTTGAACTGGCTAAAATTTTTGCCAGCCATAAAATAAACCTTGTTTTGGTAGCAAGAAGAAAAGACCGTTTGCTTGAGATTGCAGACAATCTTTCCCAAAAAGGAATCGAAGTCAGGATATATGACAGGGATCTGAGTAGTCTTCAAAATGCGGAAGATATTTATAAAGACCTGGCGGACAAAGGGATTAGAATTGATTATCTGGTTAACAATGCCGGTTTTGGTACAAGCGGTAATTATACCGATTTGCCGTGGGAGTCAGAATTGAACATGCTGAATCTGAATATGGTCGCCCTGGCTTATTTCACGAAAGTCTATGCCAGGGAGATGAAGCAAAACGGCAGGGGCAGGATTCTAAATATAGCATCCACTGCTGCTTTCCAACCGGGGCCTTACATGGCTGCCTATTCAGCCACAAAATCATTTGTTCTTTCACTTTCAGAAGCCGTCCATCAGGAATTGAAAGGTTCAGGAGTAAGTGTTTCTGCACTTTGTCCCGGCCCGACAGAAACCAATTTCAAAAAAAGGGCAGGAATCAACAATTCATTTGCATTTTCAGGCTTAAGCCAGTCACAACCCCGGCAAGTTGCCCAATACGGCTATACTCTCATGATGAAAGGCAAAAGGCTTGGAATTTACGGCAATACCAACCGTTTGATTGTTTTTGTCCTCCGTTTTATCTGCAGAGGATGGATTGTCGGTCTTGCAGGGCGTTTTTTAAAGGACAAATCCTAAAAAGGATTTTGTTTATTCAGGGAAATGGTATTTTTTAAATAAATCCCAAAGTACAATGCCCACGCTGACCGAGATATTAAAAGAATGTTTGGTCCCAAATTGAGGTATTTCAAGGCAAAGATCACTTTCATCCACGATATTCTGATCAACCCCTTTTACCTCATTTCCAAAGACCAGAGCATATTTCACATCTGGTTCAATCTTAAATTTCTCCAAAGAGACACTACCTTCAGCCTGTTCGACAGAAATGATGCGGTAATTATTTTTCTTCAACTCCCGGATAGCCTCAAGCGTGGAGGGAAAATAATTCCACTTTACCGAATCTTCCGCACCCAAAGCCGTTTTATGGATTTCGTTACTGGGAGGCTTTCCTGTGATGCCGCACAAATATATGGCCTCGACCCGGAAAGCATCGCTTGTCCGGAACGCGGAACCCACATTATTGAGGCTGCGCACATTATCAAGGACCAGTACAAACGGCGTTTTAATGGCCGTTTTGAATTCATCCACGGAAATCCTGTTTAATTCGCTGTTTTTGAGTTTTTTCATAAATCAGGCAGCATTGAAAAGTCAAAAAATAGGGAAATATTGAAAAAAAATAAATACTTTAGCGGCGCTAAAATTAATTGATATTTAAAAATAAATGAAATGAATCTTCACGAATATCAAGGAAAATCTATTCTTAGAAAATTAGGGGTTGCTGTTCCCGAGGGAATAGTAGTTGACACCCCCGAAGCTGCAATAGAAGCCGCCAAGCAAATTCAGGAAAAAACCGGTTGCGACACCTGGGCTGTGAAAGCCCAAATACATGCCGGCGGCAGAGGAAAAGGAGGCGGCGTAAAAATCGCAAAATCCATTGATGAAGTTGGCCAATATGCCAAGGCCATCCTAGGAATGCGCCTGGTAACCCACCAAACAGGCCCTGAAGGAAAAATCGTTCATAAAGTACTGATTGAGCAAAGTATATACTATCCGGGTGAAAGTCAGGTAAAAGAATTTTACATGAGCGTACTGCTTAACCGCGACAGCAGCCATAATATCATCATGTACTCCACCGAAGGCGGCATGGACATTGAAACAGTTGCAGCCAATACCCCCGAACTTATTTTCAAAGAAGAAATTGATCCTAAAGTCGGCATACAACCTTTCCAGGCCAGGAAAATTGCCTTTAACCTGGGATTGAGCGGGAAAGCCTTCAAGGATATGGCAAAATTTGCTGCCGGCCTTTACAATGCTTATGAAAAGAGCGATGCTTCCTTATTTGAAATCAATCCGGTTTTTAAAACTTCGGATGATAAGGTCCTGGCAGCCGATTGTAAAGTAAACCTGGATGACAATGCTTTATACCGTCACCCGGATTATGCCGGAATGAGAGATACCACAGAAGAAAATCCGGCTGAAGTAGAAGCAGGCAAATACCACCTGAACTTCATCAAACTGGATGGAAATGTAGGCTGCATGGTTAACGGAGCCGGCCTGGCAATGGCTACCATGGATATCATCAAACTCTCAAAGGGTGATCCTGCGAATTTCCTTGATGTAGGCGGTACTGCAAATGCAGAAACAGTTGAAGCAGGGTTCCGGATCATTTTAAAAGACCCCAATGTCAAAGCTATCCTGATCAATATATTTGGAGGTATTGTCCGTTGCGACCGTGTAGCACAAGGTGTGGTCGATGCATATCAAAAAATCGGGGACATCAAAGTACCGGTAATTGTGCGTTTACAAGGAACCAATGCCGTTGAAGGGAAAAAGCTGATCGACCAAAGCGGATTGAAGGTATCTTCAGCTATTACCCTGCAGGAAGCAGCTGATTTGGTTTCAAAAGTTCTTGCCTAAGCAATCAATAGTTGACGTAAATTTCACAATTGAGCATAAAAATTGCTGGCTGGTGTATCATAATTTTGTTACTGCCGCCAGCATTTTTGTTTCAAATCCACTTTGAAAGTGCTGAAATTTATTGATCAAAGTTGATTTTATTGTGAGAACCGTCGCAATAAGGCATATTCTTTGAGGCGCCGCAACGGCAGATGGATATGATTGTCCCATGGTCAAGTTTTATGCCGCGACAGTCTACTAAATCGAAATTACCCTGAACCATTAACGGGCCGCCTTTCAAGTACCTTATTTCAGTTGTCTGCGGTTGAGTATTTCTATCATTTTCCGATTTCTGGTTTTTAGTTTGATCATTCCAGGAATAGGACAAAGCCATTGTAGGACAATCATCAACAGTTTTGATAATATCCTGAGTGGAAGCTGCGGTCATATCCACCCATGGCCGCCTCCGGGGATTAAAAACATTCAACAACTGGGTAAAGCAAATCCCCGAATGATTGCATAAATGGGGCTGCCAAACAACAGTAATTTCACCGTTGGTGTATTTTTTGATAATTTTATTCATAAAGTTTTTTTTCATTTCAAATTTAGAATAAAATCATTTAAGCATCAATAAATTTTGCATACTATGAAAATGAAACCTAATTTTGAGGTTCATTTTCATACGAAAATAATTGATTTTAAAATGTCGTATGGAACTCCATGTTTGCTATTTTCATTCGTGTTTTGCGTTTATTCGCAAACATGTTCGTTTCATATACTTTGGTTGTTTTTTCATAAATAGTCAAAGCTGTTTTAAATTAAGATGTTGAGGAAAATTATTGCTTTTTTTATTGTTTTTTTGGGATGCAGTTGCCTTTATGCACAAAAGACTAAGTCTACAGTTTTAGACGACAGCACATCAGTAGAATATACGGTTATTAATGGAGATACTCTTTATTCATCGAAAATTGAACCTGTATATATATTCCCCACAAAAAAATTCAGGAGTTTTTTAGAGGAATATAATTACTGGAGGCTGGTCAAAAACATTAAGATTGTCTACCCCTATGCCATTTTGGCAAAGAATAAACTTGCCCAGATGAACAACCATTTTATCACCATAAAAAATGGAAGGGAAAAGAACAGATATATCAAAGAGGTGGAAGATACGATGAAAGCCCAGTATGAAGACGAACTGACCAAATTAACTGTATCTCAGGGCAAACTGCTTTTTAAGCTGATTGACAGGGAAACCGGCAACACAACATTTGTCCTGGTCAAAGAGCTGAAAGGATCTTTCTCAGCCTTTGTATGGCAAGCGGTTGCCCGTATCTTCGGTTCAAACCTGAAATCCACCTATGATCCCAATGGGGAAGACAGGGTAATTGAAGAAATTCTGATCATGATAGACCAGGGCCAGCTTTAACTGGCCAGTTTGAATAGTTCCTTGACCAGGTTATTAATCCCGTCATAAATCTGTGCGATATTGGAATCAAGCATGTAGCAAGGGGTTGTCACTACTTTATGTTGTTCATCAATTGCAATCTCTCCATGCTGTGTAGGAATATTGGTGGCACCCATTTTCTCAATATCTATGGCAGTTGACAAATCCTGGCCTACCGTAACTTCCACATCCCCCAATACCCGGGCCATCAAAACAGCTCCTATACAAAGGGCACCCACAGGTTTCTTCAGTTTAACCATACTTAAAATTGCATGGGAAACTTCTTTGTTTACTTTGCAGTTAACCCCGTCAATCTTATAGGTAAACAGATTTTTTGCAGTACCGCTTCCTCCCGGAATAATCAACACGTCAAAATCTTCAGCCTTAAACTTATTCAAAGGCCTGATTTTCCCCCTTGCGATTCTGGCCGATTCTACCAGTACATTCCGTGATTCCTTCATCGGTTGTTTGGTTATGTTATTCATAACACAGAATTGTTCGATATCCGGGGCAAATATTTCATAAACTCCGCCATTTTGAACAATTGTCAATAAAGTAAGGGTGGCTTCATGGATTTCAGAACCATCCGAAAACCCACAACCTCCTAATATTACTGCAACTTTTTTCAAATCACCCATTTTATTATTTTTTTTGTTAAATTTATTAAAACTTCTTTTTTATGCAAACAATAAACAAACGAATTTTTATTGCTATAGATATTGCCGGCAGTGTATCTTTAAAAGCCATGATCAGAAATTTCAGGAGAACATTGGCAGGAGACTCCATTAAATGGGTTGAAGATGACAATTTTCACCTAACCCTTTATTTTTTAGGAGAGACAAATATCAAAATAATCAACAATTTGATCACTGACATCAGCCGGGAAATAGGAAACATATCAAAATTTTCAATCAGCTTACAGGGCGTAGGGATATTCGGGAACATCAACAATCCCAAGGTTTTATGGATTGGAATTAAGGACAAGTCAGGAAATTTAAAAACCATCCAGCAAAAATTGAGTAAAATGCTTGTAAATTATGGTTTCCCGGAGGATCAGCAAAAATTTTCCCCTCATCTCACCCTGGGCCGGATCAGGAATATCAAAGATATTTCACCCTTAAAAAACTTAATAGAACAATACCGGGATGTACCTTTCCAGGAACTAAAAGTAAGTAAAATTGTCTTACATGAAAGCAAATTAACTCATTCAGGGCCTATTTATTCCACAATCAAGGAATTTCCACTGAGTCAGGAATAATTAAATTCCCTTGCCTTTAAGGATGGTAAAAAAAGTATAAATGACAATTTTCATATCCACCCAAATTGACATGTTTTCCATGTACAAAATATCATACTTAAAGCGCCTGATCATTTCATCTACATTTTCGGCATAGCCGAATTTAACCTGTCCCAGTGAAGTGATTCCGGGTTTAACTTTAAGCAATTGCAAATAGGTAGGTTCTCTCAGGACAATCTGATCTATGTAATACTTTCTTTCAGGCCTGGGGCCAACGATAGCCATATCTCCCTTTAAAACATTGAAAAAATTTGGTATTTCATCCAGCTTTAATTTCCGCATAAACCGTCCCAATGGAGTTATCCGTTTATCTTCTTTAGTTGCAAGTTCAGGGCCGTTTTCTTCAGCATCTTCATACATCGACCTGAATTTGTAGATTTTAAAAACTTTACCATAGCGGCCAATACGTTCATGACTGTAAATAACAGATCCAGGCGAGGTACATTTGATTCCGAGAGCAAGTAAAAGGCATAAGGGAGAAAGCGCCAACAACATTATTGCTGAAATAACAATATCCACAAGCCCTTTTAAGTTTTCCTGCCACACCGGCATCATCTGAGAGATAACTCGAATAAGTTCGGAATCAAAAATATAAGTTAGTTTTACCTTCCCCCTCAACTTTTGATAGAGGGAAGGAATAATTTTTATTGTAATTTCGGGATAATCGAATGCGCCGATTATCTTCTCTGCAAGTTTAGAATCGGAAGGGTCAACAGCAATCAATACTTCTTTGATCTTATATTCCCTGACAATCTGCGAAGCAGTATCAATTTTGCCCAGGCAGGGTAATAGATCTGCAAGTACATCCAATGCCTGAGGCTGGGTTTTTATATATCCCACAATCAGGTTATCACTCTTCCCCTTTATTTGAGAATAAAGATTGAAGGCTTCAGTGCCACAACCAGCAATTAATGCCGGAAAACCAATTATATTCCTTTTTATCCTGCAATTAGTAAAAGAAATAATCAGTTGCCGCGGGATAAAAGTCACTGCAAAATGTATGCAGTACAGTCCCCCTGCCGAAAAATAATAAAACCGGTAGGATGAAATGGTATCATCCAGGATAAGAGTAAAAAAAATAATGATAACCCCAATAAAAGTGGAAACGAAGGTATTGAAAAAATTATCCAGGCCTGTTTTTTTATAAATTCCCCTGTAAAATCCCGACACGTAATAAATAAGCAGCCAGAGGAAAGGAATCACAAGAATGGCATAAAGGAAATGAGATCCAAAGATAAGCGGAACTTTATATCCAAATTTTTCAGGTTCTATATATACCTTGCGAAATATGTAAAATAGCGTCCAACTGGCCAAAGCAGCCAGATAATCTCCTACCAAAAAAAGAATGATATGTTTTTTTTCGTTCATCTATTTCAACAAGTGATAAAAGTTTTCTTACTCACTTATAAGAAAGATTTATTTTTTTAATGATTTTTTGAGCTATTTCCAAAGAAGAATAAGCGTTTTCAATAGTTTTAAGTGATTTCTGATTTGAATTAACTGCATTCAGAAATAAAAGTAATTCTTTTTTTAAACGGCACAATTCGTTTTCTTTTTTAAGAGTGATGATTTCCTTTTTGGAAGTTTTATCTTTAATATATCTTGTTATACAGATAGTAGAATTCAGCATATCAGTAAAAACCAAGTATTCACTTTGAAAACAATCTATAGTGAATTTGTGAAGTTCTGAGACCAGGTTCATAAAAAGGGTTACCAGGCAACCATTACCGAATTCCAACTGAATCTGCATGATTTCCGAAGTATCCTCAAACACAGGGATACCTGTAGCATGAATACTTCTCACATCAGAATGAACAAGGTTTTGAATCACATCAACATCATGAATGATATTTTCAAGGCAGCAGGAATTTTCTTTTTGCTTATTCAAGCCATAATAGTGGTAAATATTTATTAAACGGGGTTCATTGAGAAATTCTTTGGCTTTAATCAGCGCATTGCCAAAGAGATTGGTCTGCCCCACCTGGATAATTACCCGCGCCTCTGCCGTTAACTTAATCAATTCAGAAGCTTCAAATAAATTATCCGAAATAAAAGCCCGAATAAAAAGATGTTTGGATTTTTTTAAAGCTGTAACGGCAATGGGATAATAATCCTTATCTATGGAAGCTATATCAACCACATCAATAGCATCGAGGAGAGCATCCATAGAATCATATAATTCTACTCCCTCTTTGAGAGAGAAGGTCTCAGCCTCAGACAAATTTATATCATAACAGCCTACGATCTTTACGTTATCAAGTTTGCGGAATATTTTTAAGTGTAAACCACCGCTATAACCGCATCCAATTATGCCTACCCGAATCATTTCAAATTAGATATGTACAAACATAAGCTTTTTTACAAAAAACTATAATTTTTTTACCTTTAACTTATAAACTTTATTTGTTGATAAAGCTACTTTTGCAGAAGAAACAATATATAAACGATGCAGGACACATTCAGACATAAAGGATTGAGACTTAAACTTATTGAAGAGATTAGAGGGAAAGGTATTAAAGATGAAAAAGTGTTGGAAGCGATGAATAAAGTTCCGCGTCATGCCTTCATGGAAAGTGGATTCGTTGAATTGGCTTATAAAGACAGGGCTTTCCCCATTGGGGCAGGCCAAACCATATCACAACCCTATACGGTGGCTTTTCAGACCCAGCTTTTGGAAGTCAAGGACAATGAAAAAATTTTGGAAATAGGAACGGGATCTGGTTATCAAACGGCTATTTTATTTGCAATGGGTGCAAAAGTTTACACCATTGAAAGGCAAAGGGAGCTTTTTCTAAAAGCACAGACCCTGTTGATGCAAATGGGTTACCCTGCCAATTTCTTTTATGGCGATGGAAACGAAGGATTGCCCTCCTATGCGCCTTTTGACAAAATCCTGATTACCGCCGGGGCAACCGAAATACCCAAAGCTTTGCTCCCCCAGCTTAAAGTCGGAGGACGTATGGTTCTTCCTTTGGGTGATTCCTCCTCTCAGGTAATGACTCTGGTTGAAAAAATTTCAGAAACCGAGTACAGGACTTCTGAACATGGCACCTTTAGTTTTGTTCCCTTGCTCAAAGGCAAGGCGAATTCAAACGATTTTTATGAATAAATTTTAATCCCAGGGATATGCTAAAGATTAAACGTTTTGTTTTTAATCCTATTCAGGAAAACACATATCTGGTTTATGATGAAACCGGGGAATGTGTGATTATCGATGCCGGATGCTGCGACCAGGATGAACAGGAAGAATTATCTTCTTTTATCCTTGAACAGAACCTAAAACCTTCGAAATTACTGATTACCCATGCCCATGCTGATCATTTGCTGGGAAGCAGTTTCGTTTGCAGTACCTACAATATCCCCTGCCTTCTTCACCTTACAGAGGCAACACTTTTAAAATTTGCTGTGCACCAGGCTTCTCTTTTGGGGTTGAATATGGAAGAACCGCCGGCAAATGTTGTTTTCATTGAAGAAAATGAGGTCATCCCTATAGGAGAATCAAATTTTACGGCAATTCATGTTCCCGGACATAGCCCGGGAAGCCTGGCTTATTATAACAAACAAGAGGGGATCCTCTTTACCGGCGATGCTCTATTTAAAGGAAGCATAGGCAGAACCGACTTGTACGGAGGAAGCTATGAATCGCTGATTAATAGCATAAAACAAAAACTAATGATCCTCCCCGACCTGACCAAAGTCTATCCCGGCCATGGCCCTGAAAGCAATATTGCTGATGAACGCAAACAAAACACTTTTTTAAGATAGTATTTTCAGTTAAAATGATTTTTATGCTTTTTTACTCTTAGTCTTCTTTATATTTTTGTTTTTTTAAATCAAAAAATTTGATTTTATGCCAAATAATGAATTTGTAGATCGCCACATTGGCCCCAGTGACGAAGAAATTGAACTGATGTTGAAAGAAACAGGGGATAGTTCATTAGACAAACTGATTGAACAAACCATTCCGGCATCAATAAGGATAAAAAAGCCGTTGAATCTGCCAGAGGGCATAAGTGAGTACGAATATTCCAGGGAAATCAGGAAAATAGCCTCGAAAAACATCATTTTCAAAAGCTACATAGGCTTGGGGTATTACGACACCATAACTCCGGCCGTAATTCAGCGTAACATTCTCGAGAATCCCTCCTGGTACACCTCTTATACTCCCTATCAGGCAGAAATAAGCCAGGGCCGGCTTGAAGCCCTGTTGATATTCCAGACCATGGTGATGGAACTTACCGGCATGGAATTAGCCAATGCCTCCCTGCTTGATGAAGGCACCGCCGCAGCCGAATCCATGATTATGCTTTTTCATGCCCGCAGCCGGGAACAGGAAAAGAAAGGGGCCAATTTGTTTTTTGTTGATGAAAATATTTTCCCACAAACCCTGGATGTTTTAAAAACCAGATCTGCCCCGCTGGGCATAGAATTGATTTCAGGAAATTTCGATGAAATAACCTTTGATGAACGTTTCTTCGGAGCTTTCGTACAATATCCTACTGCCGACGGAAAAATAATCGATTATAAAGATTTTGTAGCAAAAGCTCACAGTAAGAACGTTGCTGTTTCTGTAGCTGCAGACTTATTAAGTTTAACCATTCTCACTCCTCCGGGAGAATGGGGAGCCGATGTAGTGGTTGGCTCTACGCAAAGGTTTGGCATTCCGGTGGGCTTTGGAGGCCCTCATGCTGCTTATTTTGCCACGCTTGATAAATACCGTCGTTATATGCCGGGAAGGATAATCGGGGCATCTGTTGATGCCCATGGCAATAAAGCCCTGAGGTTGTCCCTTCAAACACGTGAACAACATATACGGCGCGAAAAAGCAACATCCAATATTTGTACTGCCCAGGCCCTGCTTGCTTCAATGGCTGCAATGTATGCCGTATACCATGGTGCTGAAGGATTGAGAAAAATTGCTTCAAACATTCATTATTATACCGGTTTATTAAACGAAGGGTTGAAAAGTTTAGGGTATAACCAGGAAAACACAGATTTTTTTGACACCCTGAAGATTAATCTCCCTTCAAACCTGAATGCATCAGATATAAGGCGCATCGCTGAAGACAGAAAACAAAACTACTATTATATCGATTACAAAACCGTTGAAATCAGCCTGGACGAAACCGATGCCCTTAAGGATGTCAATGCTATTCTTAAGGTTTTTTCTCTGGCTAAAAACAAAAAGGTTTTAAAATACTCCAAACTTCCTGAAAAAGAATATTTTGATGCCCGTTTTAGCAGAAAAAGCCAGTATCTTGCCCAGCCGGTATTTAAACAGTATCATGGGGAACTGGAAATGATGCGTTATTTGAAACGTCTGGAGCATAAAGATTTTTCACTTACCGAAGGAATGATTCCTTTGGGTTCCTGTACAATGAAACTGACCGGGGCCATGGAAATATTTGCATTGACATGGCCTGAATTCGGGAAAATTCATCCTTTCGCACCAGACGATCAGACCAAGGGTTTCCAGCAACTTATATGGGAACTTGAACAGGATCTGAAATCCATAACAGGTTTTGATGCCTTTACTTTTCAACCCAACAGTGGGGCTGCCGGCGAATACACAGGCATGATGATTATCCGTAAATATCATCAAACCAGAGGCGACATGCAGAGAAATGTGATCCTCATTCCCTCTTCCGCTCATGGAACAAACCCCGCCAGCGCTGCTATGGCAGGGATGAAGGTAGTAGTCGTTGATTGTGATGAGAGAGGCAATATCGACGTAGAGAAACTCAGACAACTGGCTACAGCGAACAAAAAAGAACTGGCCGGGTTCATGATTACCTATCCCTCCACACATGGAGTTTTTGAAGCAAGCATAAAAGAAATGGTCGACATCATTCACCAAAATGGCGGCCTTGTTTATATGGACGGGGCAAACATGAATGCACAGGTAGGCCTGACAAGTCCGGCAAGTATAGGCGCAGACCTCTGCCACCTGAACCTGCACAAGACATTTGCCATCCCTCATGGAGGCGGCGGCCCCGGAGTAGGCCCTGTTGGCGTAAGAAAAGAGCTGGTTCCTTTCCTGCCTTCACATCCTTTCAGGAAACTTTCTTATGAAGATGAATGTACAGCAGTATCCTCCGCACCTTACGGAAGCGCAAGCGTACTGACCATATCCCATGCCTATATCAAAATGATGGGAGGAAACGGACTGACCAAAGCTTCGAAAGTAGCAATTCTCAATGCCAATTACCTTTCGGCCAAACTGAAAGATTATTTCCCCACTTTATATACAGGGGAGAAAGGGAAAGTTGGCCATGAGTTGATTTTAGAGTGCAGGGACTTAAAAGAAAAATCAGGGATTACAGAAACTGATATTGCCAAACGTCTGATGGATTATGGCTTTCATGCTCCTACCCTTTCGTTCCCTGTTCATGGAACTTTAATGGTTGAACCAACAGAAAGTGAATCCTTACATGAACTCAACCGTTTTGTGGAAGCAATGATTTCCATTTACCATGAAATAGAAGCCATTGCGCAAGGAAAAGCAGACAGCAAAGACAATGTACTTAAAAATGCACCTCATTCTGCTACTGAAATTTCAAAAGATCAGTGGGAGCATCCATACAGCCGTATGCAGGCAGCATTCCCGGTCGAATCGCTTAAAGAATCAAAATTCTGGCCGTCCGTAAGCCGTATTGACGATGCTTATGGCGACAGAAATCTGGTTTGTTCCTGTTAAAACCTAAGAAAAAAAGAGAGCCCTGAAAAGTCAATGACTTTTCAGGGCTCTCTTTTTTATTTCAGCACAGTACAAGGATAATCAACCACTTAATTTCTAGTTCAAAAAAAATCCTGTATCTTAAAGAAATTACTATCTTGCCAACATATTTAAAACTAAATAACACAACCATGCAGAATGTACCTCAAATAACATTAGGAATTGTTGCAGTCAGTCGTGATTGCTTTCCTATTGAACTTTCAAAGAAAAGAAGAGAGAATGTAGTGGCCGAATGTAAAAAGAAAAACCTGGCTGTTACCGATATTCAAACCATTATCCAATATGAGGGTGATGTTCCCAAGGCTCTTGAAGAATTAAAAAAGAACAATGTCAATGCCCTGGTGGTCTATCTTGGCAACTTTGGCCCTGAAGGCCCTGAAACCTTATTGGCACAGAAATTCTGTGGTCCGGTAATGTTTGTGGCTGCTGCCGAAGAAAGCGGCGATAACCTGATTGACGGCCGTGGTGACGCATATTGTGGCATGCTCAATGCTTCTTATAATATCGCTTTGAGAAAACTTAAGGTTCATATTCCCGAATATCCCGTAGGTGTACCATCCGAGGTAGCCACCATGATTGCCGAATTTGTGCCTGCAGCCCGCATTATTGTAGGATTAAAGAAACTTAAGATTTTTTCATTCGGTCCCCGTCCGCAGGATTTCCTGGCCTGCAATGCACCCATCAAAGCATTATACGACCTGGGCGTTGAAATTATGGAAAACAGCGAACTCGATTTATTTGAATTGTTCAATAAAGCCAAAGGCGACAAAGCCATTCCTGCTATTATGGCAGATATGGAAAAAGAACTGGGCGCCGGCAATAAACAACCCGGTATCCTGGAAAAGCTTGCTCAGTACGAACTGACACTCACCCGTTTCATGGATGCAAACCTTGGCATTAGCGAATATGCCGTATTTGCTAATAAATGCTGGCCTGCTTTCCAGACATCTTTTGGATTTGTCCCCTGCTATGTCAATTCCCGTTTTGCTGCCAAAGGCATTCCTATAGCTTGCGAAACAGACATTTACGGTGCCCTGAGTGAATACATCCTTACCTGTGCAACCCTTTCTCCTGCAACCTTACTGGACATC
>JAUZOH010000077.1 GCA_030706565.1 Bacteroidota bacterium
GAATCTATTAACCAGGTTGGTGACAGCCTGTATACAGTAAAAATTACAGATGCACATAATTGCTTCTTCGTCGATTCCATTTCTGTAAACAGCATCAAGGGCAACTGCCTTTCCATTCCCAATACCTTCACTCCCAATGGCGATGGATATAATGATACCTGGGAAATCGATCACATGGACCTTTATCCCAAAGCAATCGTAGAAATCTATAATCGCTGGGGTATACTTTTATTCAGATCCCGGCCCGGATATCCGGATAAATGGGATGGTACCTGGAAGGGGAAAGTTCTTCCGATGGATTCATATTTTTATGTGATTGATGTTCATAATGGAAGTAAACCTTCTACTGGAAGTGTCACTATTATAAAATAGTGATCATTTGTTGAAAAGCTTGAGGTCGGTTGAAGAGTTTGAGATGGTTTGAAATAGTTCGAGATGGTTTGAGGTTGTTTTATAACCTGTAAATCCTGTCTGAAATTCATTAGTTAAAAAATATGACAGGATTAATATGAAATATTTGGAAATTCCAATCCTTGCTATCTCTCTTAAATAAGGGGAAACAATAAAATCAGTTTGGATTTAACAGGAGAACTTTTTTGCAAAAAAAGAGCCCTCGATTTAATCTGAGGGCTCTTCTTATCCGAGATAAAATTTATTTCTTTTTCTTTTTTGATGTAGGTGCAGGTTTTTCGTCGTTACCTTGTGCTTTTTCCAACTTTTCTTCAGCGGCATCATAAGCAGCCTGGGCTCTTTTCAATGATTCGGAAGCATTCTTCTTACTCATTTTACCTTTGTTTTCGTTGTTTTCCCCGGTCATTATTTTCTTATTGGCATCTCTTTCCTGTTTGTCAAGGTCTTTCATGTCCGTTCTATACTGTAAATTAACCTTTGCAAGTTCTTTTCTGGCATCAGCAGCTTCATTTTTATCTTTTGATTTCATACTCTTATTGATCGGCTTAATTTTAGCCTTATACTCTTTATCTTTTGTTTTTCTATCGGCATCTATTTTTTTAAGAGTAGCCTTACTTTCTTTGACCATTTGAGGGCCTGCCGTTATTAAGGAATCGGCAACTTTTACCTGTTTTTCAGCTTGAGTCAACTTGGCTTTAGCAGCTGTAACGCCAGCTTCTGCCTTTTTTATGTCTGCCTCTTTTTTGCTTTGAGCATTTTGTGTTTGTGCAAAACTAAGCTGCAAGCAGCAAACTGAGATTAACAGAGCCAAATTTATTTTTAGCATTTTGCATTTCTGCAGATTCAACCTTATTTTCATAATATCTAAATTTTTATATTAATTGGGTTTTAACCCAAAGTTATAATTAGAAAATTCAAGTTCTATTTACGAAAATACGCCGTTAGAGTTTCAATTCAATAAAATTATAAATGTAATAAAACAGCCCTGATTTAGGATGATATTTTTTATATTTTATTGATATTTAGTTTGAAGTGAGATTTAAAATTAAAAATTAAATTAGAATTTTAAATAAATAATTAATAATAGGAAGGGGGTAATGCGGAAGGCTATAAAACCAAAAAAGCCCCGATTACTCGAGGCTTTCTGTACCCGGGGCGGGAATTGAACCCGCACAGCCATCACTGGCCACAGGATTTTAAGTCCTGCGTGTCTACCAATTCCACCACCCGGGCAAATATGTGGTGAATTTTAATCTTCAATGTGAAAGTACTGATGCACTAATAGCAAAAAAGTCAAGCCATCAATAATTTGTATCAAAGCCTGACTTTAGAGCGGGAAACGGGACTCGGACCCGCGACCTCAACCTTGGCAAGGTTGCGCTCTACCAACTGAGCTATTCCCGCGTTTTGTGGCGTCAAAAGTACTACAATTTTGTGAAATACAAAAAAAATGACAAAAAAAATTAAGTACTTTTTATTTTTACTTACCAATCAACCTTTTAATGTCATTTAATTTATTTAGGGCTTCGACCGGCGTCAGGTTATTGATGTCACATTTTACAATTTCATCCCTGATTTGTTTGAGTACAGGATCGTCCAGCTGGAATATGCTGAGCTGGTAACCTTCCCTGCTGGATGCCAGTTTCTTAACCGGTTTGGTCAATGCCTTATTATTGCCATTTGAATTTTCAAGCTGGGCAAGTATTTCATTAGCCCGGTTGACCACACTCTTAGGCATGCCGGCAATTTTTGCCACATGAATTCCAAAACTGTGTTCGCTGCCTCCCCTGACCAGTTTACGCAGAAAAATAATCTTATCGTTTAATTCTTTAATAGAGATGTTGTAGTTTTTCACCCGGGGGAAGGATTTCTCCATTTCATTCAACTCATGATAGTGAGTGGCAAAAAGGGTTTTGGACTGAGCACCTGGATGTTCATGGATATATTCCACCATAGCCCAGGCAATGGATATCCCGTCGTAGGTACTGGTTCCCCTGCCAATTTCATCCAGAAGTATAAGGCTGCGGGGCGAAATGTTGTTCAGAATGCTTGCTGCCTCGGTCATTTCGACCATAAAGGTGGATTCGCCCATGGAAAGGTTATCGGATGCCCCAACCCTTGTGAATATTTTATCTACCACACCAATGGTGGCTGCTTCGGCCGGTACAAAACAGCCTATTTGGGCCATTAATACGATCAGTGCTGTTTGCCTTAGCAACGCCGATTTCCCGGACATATTGGGACCGGTAAGGATGATAATTTGCTGATCATTGCTGTCCAACAGGAGGTCGTTGGGAATATATTGTTCTCCCAATGGAAGTTGTTTTTCTATGACCGGATGGCGGCCCTGCCTGATGTCAATTACTTCCGAATCATTCACTGTGGGACGAACGTAATGGTTGGCTGTTGAAACCGTTGCAAACGACTGCAGGCAGTCGATACGGGCTATCATCGAAGCATTGAGCTGTATAGCCGGGATATATTCGGTGACACTCATCACCAGGTCGTTGAACAAATTCTGTTCAAGAGTCAGTATCTTTTCTTCGGCGCCCAGAATTTTTGATTCGTATTCTTTAAGTTCCTCGGTGATGTATCGTTCGGCATTAACCAGGGTCTGTTTGCGTATCCATCCCTGTGGTACCCTGTTTTTATATGTGTTGCGTACCTCAATATAATATCCAAAAACATTGTTGTAGGCAACTTTGAGTGAGGCAATTCCGGTCTTTTTTATTTCTCTTTCCTGAAGGTGGAGCAGGTAATCTTTACCGGAATGACAAATCTCGCGCAATTCATCCAGTTCCTGCGATACTCCTGAGGCGATCACATTTCCTTTGACGACCAAATTGGGTGGATCGGCCTGAATTTCTTTGGCAATCCGTTCACGAATAATGGCGCAGGGATTCAATTGTTCTGAAATCCTGCACAGGGTGGTTTCGCCGGTTTGCAGGCACATAGACTTCAGAGGTTCAATGGCACCAAGGGCAACCTTCAGCTGTACCATCTCTCTGGGAGAAATCCTGTTGACGGCTACTTTGGAAATGATGCGCTCGAGATCTCCTATTTGCTTGAGTTGCCCATTGATCTGACTGCCGGTTTCAGGATGGTTTACCAGGTAATCTGCTACATTGAGCCTGTCGTTGATGGGCTGCACATCTTTTAGTGGAAGCGAAACCCATCGTTTCAACAAACGTGACCCCATGGGCGTTATGGTCCGGTCGATTATATCTATAAATGTTTTTGCCCCTTCATTCATGGAGTGAAACAACTCCAGGTTACGTATCGTAAATTTATCGAGCCAGACGTAACGTTCTCCCTCAATCCTGGAAAGTTTCGAAATATGCCCTGTTTGGGTGTGTTCAGTGAGGTCGAGATATTGCAATATGGCCCCCGAGGCA
Source organism: Bacteroidota bacterium (assembly GCA_030706565.1). Classification (NCBI taxonomy): domain Bacteria; kingdom Pseudomonadati; phylum Bacteroidota; species Bacteroidota bacterium. The sequence continues at coordinate 3,807 of JAUZOH010000077.1, forward strand.
ATAATTCCATTATGCAGGTTTTGTACCCCGAAACCTTTAAGGGAATTGGTCTGAAAATGTTTCAATAGCTTTTCCGTAGCAGTCTCTTCGGTGTAAATCCACTCATCCAGCTTGGTAACATAATATTTATTCCCGAAATAGTTTTCAAATTCCTTTTGCCTGCTTTTCTCAATCAGTACTTCCTTTGGGGCAAAATTGCCCAGCAGTTTGTCTACATATTCGAAATTGCCTTCAGCAGTGAGGAATTCACCTGTGGAGATATCCAGGAAAGCAACGCCAGTGTTTTGTTTATCCATAAAAATACTGGCCAGGAAATTATTTTCCTTATTCTCCAGGATATTTTCATTATAAGCCACCCCGGGGGTGACCAGTTCAGTAATACCACGCTTTACAAGTGTTTTGGTCAGCTTTGGATCTTCGAGCTGGTCGCAGATGGCTACCCGTTGTCCGGCCCTTACCAGCTTGGGGAGATAGGTATCAAGAGCATGATAAGGGAAACCGGCTAATTCAACCGACTGCGCATAGCCGTTGGCTTTGTGGGTAAGGACAATACCTAAAATCTCGGAAGCTTTGACGGCATCGCTGCCAAAGGTCTCGTAAAAGTCGCCTACTCTGAAAAGTAAAACAGCATCGGGATATTTCCGTTTGACGTTGTAGTATTGCTTCATCAAAGGTGTATCGGCATGTTTGCTATTTTCTGACAATGTATATGAGGTAATTAATGGTTAGACGAAAAATAAATTTCGCAGTTGCCATACAATCTGCGTAAATTCTGTAAAGGTAAAAATTTTGCAATTTTTTTCAAAAAAGGTTTTATTTTGAATTATCAGTGTCCGGGAGAAATAAAAAGATTCCTCGCTATGCCCGGAATGATAAAAAGTTCATAATTGTTTACATTTGGAGGGGTGGGTTTGCAGCATTGCCGCAAACCAATCCCTCCAAGTATCTATAAATAATTGTCATCTTGAGCGTAATGATATGTAGCGAAAGATCTTTAAGCTATATTGAAATTTTAATCGGACAATAATAATTTTGAATATAGAAACTATTTAGATTTAAAAATATGATCATTGATATTCTCCAAGAAATGGAATTCCTCTCTTCAATTCTGCACACAAAGGCGGAGAACCAAAATATAAAGAGGGTTTGAAGCAGCCGAGATAGTTCGATTGAATTAATGATAAAGGATGAATGTCCTAAAACTTTATAACAATTCACCGGTCAATTATAGCCTCTTCTGAAAAGGTGGAGGTTGATGGGCAATCATGCCCCTTAAATTTCATTCCCTTTTGTGAGGGAGAATTATGATTTTGGGAAATATTTATCCATCAATGACAGAATGACCTCATTTTTCACAGGTTTGCTGATAAAATCATTTATCCCGGCGGCAAAGGCTGCTTTCTGATCTTCAGGATTAGCCTGAGCAGTCATGGCAATAATTGGCGATTTCATCCCCATCTTCCTGAGTTCTTTCGTAGCCTGAAAACCATCTTTCCCCGGCATCATCAAATTCATAAAAATGATATCAAAGTCAGTAGATTTTGATTTGGTTATTAGTTCATCTCCGTTTCTGACAATGGTGACCGGGTATCCCAGTGAATTGAAAATGGATTTTGCTACCTGTTGGTTGATCACATTATCTTCAGCAACAAGAATGTTAATTGTTTTACCTTTTTTTATTTCTTTGGAATTATAAGAGATTTTGACATTGGGGCAAAGTGCAAGCAGCAGCTTTTCAATCCCTGATGGATCGAGAGGTTTATTAATATAGGTATCCACACCCAGTTTTCTGCTTTTTATAAAATTACCATCCTTATGATTAAGACTGACGATCCAGAGGGTTAATTTTTCAGAAATATTTTTATCATGCAGTTCTTTTGCAATTTTGAAGCCGTCACAGGAAGCGGTATCGTATAAGATAACCAAATGATATGCGGGAAGTTTCGAATTTTTACTGTTAAGAATCATTTTAATACTTTGTTCGGGTTTTGAACAAAGTTCTACATCTACGCCCAGATTATCGAGGGCATCAAGCAGTAAGTCTTCATTTTTATTATCATTACTGACAACCAGGGTTTGTAATTCATCAAAGTCCTCTATTTCTGAAAGATCAATATTTTTCTCCAATTTATTATCGGCAAAGGCAGAAATGGTAAAAGTAACGGATAAACCTTGTTCGTCCCGGCGGTTATCCGGAGAGGAGGGACTTTGTGCGATCAATTCCCCGCCCATCATTTGTACCAGCCGTTTGACGATATAAATTCCTGTTCCCTTGTCTTTTATACGGCTATTGACAACTTTTGCAGAGCCTATCCCTGCTCCAAAAACAGCATCGACCTGTTCCTGAGACATCCCTTTCCCATTATCCGAAACGGAAAATTCAAGTATCAGGTTATTTTCTGTTTGTTTGGCTAAATTGGCCTGTACTACAATCCTGCCTTTCGTGGTAAATTTTATAGCATTGTCAATCAGGTAGGTCAATATTTGCTTTAAGCGTAGCGGATCTCCGATAATACGGTCAGGAATATCTTCTGAAATCCCATAGTCCAATTTCAGATCCCTTTTCTGGATGAAAGGCTGGAACTGAGTAATTGCAGTACTGACAACATCCTGCAAGTTATATGAAGTTTCTTCAAGTGATATTTTGCCTGCCACCAGGTTTAGAAAATTGAGTATATCTTTTACTGTAACCGATAAAAATGAAGCTGATTTTCTGATATCTTGGATGGCTGCCTGTTGTTCGTCATTTAAGGAGGAATTCAGCAAAATGTCCGACATTCCTACTATTCCATCTGAATTAGCGCTGATTTCGTGATTGATCTTTTCGAGGAGGTCGGTATTTAAAAAGTTGACTTTATCCCCTGAAAAAGAATTCAATACAGAAGTAAGGTTGACAAATATTTTTAGAGACAGGTTTTCGCCGTTGACCGGCAAGATGTTTTCTTTTTTCAACACCACAATCTCTTTATCATTATCCAGAAATGAAAAAACCTGATTATTCAGCCGTTTTTCAAATCCCGGGCATTCGGATATATTTTTAAATGCAGCCGATAAATCCTTTCCCCTGAGGGCCTGTTGGTTTGGGACCATGAATAGTCTTACTGCCTTTTCGTTCATGATCTTTATTTTTTTTCTGCTATCTAGCAGCATGGCGGCAAAAGGAATAGATTCAAGTATATTTTGGAGCTGACCATTGGTAAAATAGGGTTTGTTCCTTTTTTTGTATATAAACAGAAGGGATAAGGATAGGAAAACCAAAAGTCCGAAAAGTAACCAGAGCAATTGTAAACCGGAGAAGTATGAATTTTTTTGTGAAAAGATTAGTCCAATGGTTTGTTTAAAACATTTCATCGGGTAATATACAGAAATACAATGAAAATCTTTTTTTTCTATGCTGATTGTATGCCGTATTGTTTTGATATCTGACGAGGAGGAAATATCCTGAAGTATTTTCTTCAGACCTTCAATTTCAATACTTTTACCTTCCAGGTTACCTGAAATAAACTGGCCATTTTTATTAATCACCCATTGCCATTTTTTATTTTTGATATAATAACCAGTGAACAGGTTGTTGAAGTAGGTGTCAAGGCATAGGGTTACCGATAGATTCCCACATATTTTGTTCCCGGCCATCAGGGGGACAGTGTAAATATATTCCCCCTTGTTAAAATAGAAGGTATCCCGGGTTGCTGTTCCTATCCCGTCCCTGGAAATGAAGTTATCTTCTATAAAATTCTTGTTTTTGTCTCTTGATATATTAAAAGCATTGTTATCCTTGTCTAAAATTGAAAGGGAAGAAATCAGGTTTTGGTATTTGGAATAGAAGATTTCAAGGTCTTTAATTTGAGCTTTAGGCAGGCTGTTTGCTTCAAGATCCGTTTTTGAAAAGGGTAGCGCTTCTTTTTTTAAGTTGTCTGAAAAATCTTCAAGTTCCCCGTTGATATGGTTCCCTAAGGTGGCAATTTCCTGGTTTGATAATTGTATGGTATTCTTGTTAAGTTGATGAATAACAATTATTGAAATAATTATATCGATAACTATGAAGAGAATAGAAGCAGAAATAAGAAAATGTTCAGTCTTTTTCATAGAATACAGGTTATTGAAACAAATTGGTCTTATACGGTCTACATTTTACGACAGTTTATTAAAATAGTTTGTGTAAAACAAAGTAAATGTGCAGGAAATGGTATATGTACGTCATCATAATCAATGATTTGGTCATTAAAAATGCAACGTTAAAACCTATATTTATTCTCTTCTTCAAAAAAAAGGCTAAGATAACTTCTGTAGCGGCTTGGGCTGATGATTCCTTTTTCCATGGCTTCTTTCACAGCACAGCCTGGTTCGTGGGTATGCGTGCAGTTGTAATACTGGCAGGCTTCAGAAAGTTTAAAAAATTCAGGGAAATAATGATAAAGTTCTTCTTTTTTCAGGTCAATAACGCCAAATCCTTTAATTCCAGGGGTATCGATAATATAACCTCCTTCAGTCAATTCGAACATTTCGGAATAGGTGGTGGTATGTTTCCCTGAAAGATGGGCCTCTGAAATTTCCGCAACTTTAAGATGAAGGTCAGGATCTACGGCATTAATTAACGAGCTTTTTCCTACACCCGAATTCCCTGCCAGCAGGGATATTTTATTCAGGAGCAAATCATGGACCCTATCAACGTTTATATTTTCAGTCACGGATAATTCATAGCAGGGGTAGCCAATATTTTCATAGATGAGCTTGAGCGCCTTGTGATATTCCTTCAGTTCTTCGGAATAAAGGTCTATTTTGTTGAAAATTAATTTTACGGGAATATTGTAGGCTTCGGCAGTAACCAGGAATCTGTCAATGAACTCGATGTTCGTTTCGGGACAGGTAAGGGTGACGATTAGCAAGGCCTGATCAATATTGGCGGCAATTATCTGGGCCTGTTTCGACAGGTTGGAAGAACGACGGATGATGTAATTTTTTCTTTCTTCTATTTCATTAATAATTCCTGACTTTTCTGAGGGTGAATACTCGAAACCCACTCTGTCGCCTACTGTAACAGGATTCGTATTTTTTATTCCTTTTATTCGGAATTTTCCTTTTATTTTGCAGGGAATAATTTGCTTGGTTTCATCATCTTTGACTTCTATCCAACTACCCGTTGATTTTATTACTAGACCTTTTGACATTAATATTTTTTTTTACAAATCTATATGGATTTTTTCTCTTAACGGCATAATATAAGAAAGTGCAATAAAATTAGTTAATTTTAAATGAAATTGTAATTTCCCCTATCTTTTTTCTTTAGAAAAAACATTAAAATATCAAAAATAGTTATTTTCGCAAAGTGATAAATAAGAAATCAAGGGGTAAAAAAATAATAAGAGCAAAAAAATATAGGGTACATGAAAAAATAGGGGGTATGAAAATATTTAGATATGTTGTTTTAATATTATTGCTATTTGTGCCCTCTTCTGTTTTTGCTGGAAGTATCAACTCTGTACCCTGTGTCGGGGGGATTCGCTTAGAATTTATACTATTTGGATTAACTTTGGTGGGAGTGGCTGTTTTTCAGAAAAAAACCATGCAGGTGGCCCTGCTGGGTTTATTCCTGATCATAGGGGTAAAGTTGTTATTTGTTCCTGATTTTTCCTTTGTACATCATTTTTTGGGAGACGGGCAAAAAACCGGAGAGTGGCATATTTTGTTAAATCTTTTAGGTTTGTTGTTGGGTTTTGCCATTCTTGCCCGGCACTTTGAGGAATCGAAATTGCCGGATATATTGCCGAATTATCTTCCTGATGATTGGAAAGGAGGGTTTGTCTTATTGTTGCTGGTTATGTTTCTGGCAACATTTCTTGATAGTATTGCTTCGGCTATGATTGGAGGAGCCATAGCTTTTATTGTTTTTAAAGGGAAGGTACATGTAGGTTACCTGGCTTGTATCGTGGCCGCCAGTAACGCAGGAGGTGCCGGAAGTGTGCTTGGAAATACCCCTACCACCATGATGTGGATTGACGGGGTTAGTCCTTTGGGGGTTACTCACGCGTTTATCGGCTCCATTGCTGCATTTTTGATTTTTGGCGTGGCCGGTTCAATACAGCAAGACAGATTTCAACGCATACAAAAAGATGCTACCTCTGGTGTGGAAGTTGACTGGGGCAGAATTTCAATCGTTGTGCTCATGTTGGTTTTAGCCATAGTTTTTAATTGGGTTATTGGCTTCCCTGCTTTGGGAGTTTGGTTAGGAATATTGATAGGGGCTTTATACCGTAAAACAGCATGGAGTGAATTGTCCAAATCCATTAAAGGTACCATCTTTTTATTGGCTTTGGTCACAGCTGCCTCCTTGATGCCTGTTGAAGATTTGCCTGCTGCATCATGGAAGACTTCGTTTCTGCTGGGATTGGTTTCAGCCGTTTTTGATAATATACCTTTAACCAAATTATGCCTTGACCAGGGTGGATACGACTGGGGCCTACTGGCTTATGCCATAGGTTTTGGCGGTTCTTTGATCTGGTTTGGTTCTTCGGCCGGCGTTGCCCTTTCAAACATGTATCCCGAAGCGAAATCGGTTGTAACTTATGTAAAGAAAAGCTGGCATGTGACCCTGGCTTATGTGGTTGGATTTTTTATCATGTTGGAGGTAGCAGGCTGGCATCCACAGAATATTCAGGAGAAAAATGAAATTGGGCAAAAAACTCAGGTAGAGCAAAAAAATCAAATAAATTCCTTAAAAAGATAATTAATATGGAATTGATTATCTTTGCAGGTTTTTCACAAAATATTAACTGTTGGGCTTAAATAATGATAGATAATTACAAAAGTGCGAACACCATATCAAAACTGAGTGTTGGTGGGTTAATTGTAACCTTGGGTATAGTGTATGGTGATATCGGTACTTCACCCTTGTATGTGATGCGTGCCATTGTAAGCGGCATGTTGAAATTCTCCCCGGATTTTATCATGGGGGCCATTTCCTGTATATTCTGGACCCTTACTTTACAAACCACCATCAAGTATGTTCTGATCACTTTAAATGCAGACAATAAGGGTGAAGGTGGAATTTTTGCTTTGTATGCCCTGATCCGTAAGAAAAAAAGATGGGTTTATGTTCTGGCAATTATTGGCGGAAGCGCCTTAATTGCTGACGGGATTATTACTCCTTCTATTACCGTGGTATCTGCTGTTGAAGGTTTGCGTATGGTTGATCCGGGCATCAACGTCATACCTATTGCCTTGGTTATTATCACAACCCTTTTTATTATTCAGCAGTTTGGTACCAATGCAATTGGCAAATCCTTCGGCCCGATGATGTTTCTCTGGTTTTTTATGCTTGGCCTGTTAGGCATTATTCAGGTTTTAAAATATCCATTCATCATCAATTCACTTAATCCTTATTATGCTTTTAAATTTCTGACTGCTTTTCCAAATGGTTTTGTCCTTTTGGGTGCCGTATTTCTTTGTACTACGGGTGCCGAGGCTTTGTATTCGGATCTGGGGCATTGCGGAATGAGCAACATCAGGGTGACCTGGGTATATGTTAAAACTTGTCTGGTGTTGAACTATCTGGGTCAGGGTGCTTTTATCATCAAACATCCGGAAACGGTTGTAGGAACCAACGTAAATCCTTTCTTTGTGATTATGCCTTCCTGGTTCCTTTATACAGGAATCATTATTGCTACAGTTGCAGCTATTATTGCCAGCCAGGCCTTGATAACCGGTTCGTTCACCATATTCAGCGAAGCCATTCCGTTGAATTTCTTTCCCAAGATAAAGATTACGTATCCGACTAACATCAAGGGGCAGATGTATATTCCTCTGGTTAACTGGTTCCTTTTTGTTTCCTGCATATTTGTGGTTTTGTTTTTCAGGGAGTCCTCCAACATGGAAGCAGCTTACGGTTTGTCCATCACCATCACCATGTTGATGACCACCATGCTGATGTCTTATTTCCTGCAGCTTAAAAAGATCCCTCATTTTTTAATTGCCATTTTTGTACTCATTTATCTGACTATTGAAGGTTCTTTTTTGATTGCAAACCTTCATAAATTCTCACATGGAGGTTGGTTTACCCTTATGATGGCCGGGATTATCTGTACCTGCATGTATGTTTGGTACAAAGGGCGTAACATTAAAAAGCGTTTCACTCAATTTGTTAAAATTCAGGATTATGCCGAAATTTTGAAGGATCTTAAGACCGATACCACCATTCCCAAATATGCAACCAACCTTATTTATCTGACCAGGGCTGATTCCAGTACGGATATTGAGTCAAAAATCATCTATTCCATCATCAATAAACAACCCAAAAGGGCAGATACTTATTGGTTTCTACATGTGGATATTTTGGATGAACCCAGGACCCTGGAGTATTCCATTGAAACACTTATTCCGGATGTATTGATACGCATTGAGTTCCGTATAGGGTTTAAGGTGGATACCAAGATTAACCTTTATTTTAAACAAGTGGTTGAAGACCTGGTGCATCATCACGAGATGGATATGTTGAGCCGTTATCCCTCTTTGCGTAAGCATTTGATCATGGGCGATTTTAAATTTATTATGATAGACCGTATTCAAACCGTGGATTATGAATTTTCGCCTTTAGAGCAATTTGTAATGGGGTTGTATGCTTATATCCGGCGCATAGGTATACCCGATATTAAGGCTTTCGGTTTGGATACAAGCAGTGCTTATGTTGAGAAAGTTCCTTTAATTGTGAAGGGGACTACGGATATTAATATTAAAAGAGTGAAACCTTCTGGTTTTTAAATGAATATGGATCCGGCACTTGAAAAATATTTCCTTTCCCATTCAGATGAGGAAGATCAGCTTCTGTGTGAATTAAGCAGGCAGACGCATTTGAAATATGTGAACCCCCGGATGGTGGCCGGCCATCTTCAGGGGAAAATCCTGGAGATGATCAGCAAAATGATTCGTCCGTCAACTATTCTTGAAATCGGCACATTTACAGGTTATTCTACTATTTGTCTGGCTAAAGGGCTCACCGGCGAAGGGATTATGCACACTATTGAAATCAATGATGAACTGGAGGATTTTACCACTTCCTGGTTCGTAAAAGCCGGTTTGGCAGATAAAATTAAGTTACATTTAGGAGATGCCTTATCCCTAATTCCCCAGCTGAATTATTCATTTGACCTGGTTTTCATTGACGGTGAAAAAAATGAATATCCGGCTTACTATAATCTGGTTTTTGATAAGGTTCGTCCAGGAGGTTTTATCCTGGCTGATAATGTTTTGTGGAGCGGGAAAGTTGTTACCGAAGCTAATCGGCCCGACGGTTCGACCCGAGGGATACTGGAATTCAATGAAATGGTGCTGAATGACAAAAGGGTGGAAAAGGTTATTTTCCCTTTGAGGGATGGACTGACAATTATCCGTAAAAAGTAAATTGAAGAGAAA
>JAUZOH010000078.1 GCA_030706565.1 Bacteroidota bacterium
CATGAGGACAATGCCCGGATTTATTCGGATGTGTTCTTTTTCACCATAGATAAACGGATTGCCCTGGAAGTGCAGAAAATATTTGATTTCTTTGAAAACATTTACAAAAACTACACTTACCGCCACCTTCTGGTATCGCCCCTGTACATGAGAAAGCGTCTGGTCAAACTGATTGACAATGAAATAAAGAATGCAACAGCCAAACGTCCCGCATACATCATTCTGAAAATCAACAATCTGGTTGATAGTGATATGATTAAAAAACTTTATCAGGCCAATAATGCAGGCGTAAAAATCAAATTGATTGTCAGAGGGATTTGTTCGTTGATACCCGGGATTCCGGGGATGAGCGAGAATATTGAAGCCATCAGCATTGTGGATCGTTTCCTGGAACATTCCAGGATCTTTGTATTCTGCAACAACAATAAAGAGTTGTATTATATTTCTTCAGCCGATTGGATGACCCGTAACCTGGATCACCGGATTGAAGTTGCCTGCCCGATTTATGATAAGGATATGCAAAAGGAACTGCGTACAATTATTGATACTCAATTGAGGGATAATGTAAAAGCCAGGATTATCGACAAGGAACAGAATAATGAATATAAAAGTGATAATTCAGGGAAACATGTTCGTTCTCAAATTGAACTTTATAATTATTATAAAAATTTAAGCTAATTTTGCATCTTTTAAGTTTTTGACTAAAAGAGGGAATAAGGCATGTCATTGATCTTTGAGGGTAAACGGGTAGCTTTCTATACCTTAGGGTGTAAGTTGAATTTTTCAGAAACATCTGCGCTGACGCGTAAATTTGAAGACTTAGGATTCCGGAAAGTTGAATTTAGTTCTTTAGCTGATGTTTATGTGATCAATACCTGTACGGTGACCGAGCATGCTGATAAGAAATGCAGAAATGCCATATACCGGGCCGTAAAGACTAATCCCGGCTCTTTTGTTGCCGTTATTGGATGTTATTCTCAGCTTAAGGCAGATGAAATCAGCAAAATTCCCGGAGTGTCCCTGGTTTTGGGCTCTGCCAACAAACTGGATATTTCCCATTTTGTTGAAAATTTTTCCAGAAAAGGGCAGGCTACCATTTGTCAGGAAACTGCGAATGAGGAAGCGGAATGTTTTTCGGCTTATTCATCGGGTGATAGAACCCGTTCCTTTCTTAAAATCCAGGATGGTTGTGATTTCCATTGTTCCTATTGTACGGTTTGCATAGCCAGGGGAAAAAGCAGGAATATGCCCATCAGCCAGGTGGTGAAAGAAGCAAATGAAATAGCTGCAAAAGGAATAAAAGAAATTGTACTGGCCGGGGTCAATCTCGGCGATTTCGGTAAATCTACAGGGGAAACATTTTTTCAACTGATACAGGCGCTGGACGAGGTTGATGGCATTGAACGTTACCGCATATCTTCAATTGAACCTAATTTGTTGACCCCGGAAATTATCCGGTTCGTTGCTGATTCCAAAAAGTTTCTGCCCCATTTTCATATTCCCCTGCAGTCGGGTTGTGACCGGATACTTGCTTTGATGCGCCGCCGTTACAATACAGCCTTTTACCGCCGTAAGATAGAGGAAATAAAGGCAGTGATGCCTGATGCGGGAATTGGTATGGATGTCATTGTGGGTTTCCCGGGCGAAACCGATGAGGATTTTAAGGTTACCTATAATTTTATCAAAAGCCTGAATATTTCTTATTTACATGTTTTCCCGTATTCTATTAGGGAGAATACGCCGGCTGCATCTTATGCGGACCAGGTTCCTTACAAAGTTAAAGACGAAAGGAATAAGAAACTTCATGAACTGTCAGAACAGAAACGGCATGATTTCTACCTGAAGAATTTAGGAACCGGGCAAAAAGTTTTATTCGAAGGGCAAAGGACCAAAGGGAAGATACATGGTTTTACAGCCAATTACATTAAGGTTGAAGCACCTTATGATGCCAAACTTGCAGGCAAAATTTTTATGGTAAAACTAAAAGAAATATCCTCTGAAGGTGATGTCATCTTTGAACAGTTTGTTCCTGAGCCTCAGAAATTATAATATAACCGGGGTATCAGCCCTGATTTGAGCCAGCTGTCCTGGGTATTTATTCGTTTCAGGGTTCAATTTATTGGAAAAAACCACTACGTTTGTAAAAAATTCTTTTAGAATGGAATATGAATTAATTTGTGCCAAAACAAAACAACTTGTTTGGGAAACCGGAAATTTTATCCGGAACGAAGTAAGCAGACTGACCTCAGATAAGATCCAAAGCAAAGGTAAAAACGATTTTGTTACTTATGTAGATAAAACATCTGAGAAAAAACTGGTTGCAGGCCTGCAGGATATCCTGCCTGAAGCCGGTTTCATAACAGAAGAACATACCATCAACAAAAAGGGTGAGGTTTATAATTGGGTGATTGACCCCCTTGATGGTACCACCAATTTTATTCATGGCGTACCTCCTTATGCCATTAGTGTTGCCTTGATGGAGAACGATCAGGTGGTCATTGGTGTGGTATATGAAGTCAACATGGATGAATGTTTTTATGCCTGGAAAGGCAGCAAGGCTTTTTTAAATGGTGAGGAAATTCATACTTCTGCCAAGGAAAAGGTTGCGGATTCTCTTATTGCAACGGGATTTCCATATTACACTTTCAACAGAATGAAGCCCTATATGGAAACTCTTGAAGATTTGATGAAAAATTCTCATGGAGTGCGCCGTATGGGATCTGCAGCTACAGATTTGGCTTATGTAGCCTGCGGCCGTTACGATGCTTTCTATGAATATGGCCTTCATCCCTGGGATGTGGCTGCAGGAGTTTTGATTGTTCAACAGGCTGGTGGAATGCTGGGCGATTTTAAAGGGGGCCATGATTATATTTTCGGAAAAGAAATGATAGCGGCCAATTCGCTGGTATTTAGCGAATTTAGACAGATTGTGGGCTCTTATTTTTCAAAATAGTTATTTAAAATGAGGAATTTGGGCTCCTATATTTTATATGCTTTTAACTGGCTGTTGGCTTTGCTTCCATTGCGTTTGCTTTATATTGTTTCGGATGGTTTGTACCCTTTAATTTATTATGTTGTCCGTTACCGGAAGAAAGTAGTTCTCGATAACCTTCACCATGCTTTTCCCGAGAAGGATGAGAAGGAAATAATCCGGATAGCTAAAAATTTTTACAAACATCTTTGCGATGTGTTTGTTGAAAATGTAAAAATTTTGGGCATGAGCCGGGATGAGATGATGCGAAGAGTAACTTATCCCAATATAAAGTTGTTTAACGATTTATACGAACAGGGGAAAAGCATTGTTTGTATCATGGGGCATTATGCCAACTGGGAGATGTTTATTGGTTTCCCCTTGGTTGACAAGCATAAAACGCTTGCGGTATATAAACCATTGAACAATGAGACTTACAATAATTTAATGATCAAATCAAGGAGCCGTTTTGGTACCATTCCGGTTCCCATGCACAGAACATACAGGGAGGTAGCCCAAGCCCTACACGAAAAGAAACCTTTTTTATTGGCTTTGTTATCGGACCAGCGTCCCATGAAAAACGAAATTCAATACTGGACCAATTTTTTGAACCAGGAGGCTCCGATATACCTCGGGCCTGAGAAGATTGCAAGAAAAACCAACCAGGTTGTATGTTTTGCCAAGATGAAGAAAGTAAAAAGGGGATATTATCAGGTTGAACTTGTAAAACTTTTTGATGATCCATCTTCGACACAACCTTATGAAATAACTCAAAAGCATGTTGAAGTGCTTGAGCAGATGATCCGGGAAAAGCCCGAATACTGGTTGTGGTCGCACAAGCGATGGAAATATAAACGAAGTGACTTATGATCAAGATAGCTGTTGTTATTCTTAACTGGAATGGAAAACATTTTCTCGAAAAGTTTCTGCCATCGTTAATTAAATATACAGATACTTCGAAAGCCGAAATTGTTGTTGCAGATAGTGCATCAACTGACGAATCCATGAATTTTATCCGGCTGAATTATCCCGGGATACGGACTCTTCAGCTTGATAAAAATTATGGTTTTGCAGGTGGATATAATAAAGCACTTGCCCAGATCGAGGCCGAATATTATGTACTTTTAAATTCTGATATTGAAGTCACTTCCGGCTGGCTTGATCCCCTTGAGGAATTTATGGATGCAGACCAGTCTGTAGCCGCCTGTATGCCCAAAATCAAAGATTATAACCATCCCCTGCGTTTTGAATATGCCGGGGCTGCCGGGGGATTTTTGGATATCTTAGGTTATAGTTTTTGCAGGGGCAGGATATATGATACGGTTGAGGAAGACAAAGGACAGTATGATTACAGTTCGGAGGTGTTTTGGGCAACAGGTGCCTGTCTGTTTATCAGGGCCCGGCTATTCAATCAGTCCGGAGGATTAGATGAACGTTTTTTTGCCCACATGGAAGAAATTGACTTGTGCTGGCGTCTTAAGAAAATGGGCTTTAAAATTATGTACATTCCTCAATCAACAGTTTATCATGTGGGAGGAGGGACCTTACCTCAAACGAATCCTTTTAAAACATACCTGAATTTTAGAAACAACCTTTTTCTGTTATATAAGAATCTTCCAACTATCCGGCTGGTCATTACTTTAGTGGCTCGCATGGCGTTGGATGGTTTGTCTGTTATAAAATTCCTTTTGAGCAGGCATTACAGGGATGCTTTAGCCGTTTTAAAAGCACATTTGTCCTTCTACGCTGCACTTTCTTATTTACGTAAGGCCAGAAGGCATACAAATTCTATTTCAGTTTGTGGTGGAAATGGCCAGACTTATAAAAACAGTATCGTCTTCAATTATTTTATCCTAAAACGTAGAACATTTAATAAAATAGGTTTCATAAGAAAATAATTAATTTTTTAAGGACAAATGAAACTCCATGTTTGCTATTTCCATCAGTGTTTTGGGTTTATTCGCAAACATGTTCGTTTCATACGTAAATAATTGATTTTAAAATGTCGTATGTAACTCCATGTTTGCTATTTTCATTGGTGTTTGTGTTTTATTCGCAAACATGTTCGTTTCAAAAGTTAAAAAAAGGTTGAGAAGATAATTCTTCTATTCTTTTATCTACCTTTGTATTGGTGAAATCAATTTAAATTTTGTTTAATGCAGGAAATTCAAAAATATACACTTCAAGCTTTACTTAAAAGCAGTGCTGAGTGTTTTGGCGATAAAACTGCTTTATCGTTTATTGATATTCAGGGCTATACATATCGGGATCTGTATGTCAAAGCAAGAGAATTGTCATTTTTCCTTCATTGCAGCGGTATTGAAAAAGGGGATAAGGTTGCTGTTTTCAGCGAGAACAATCCGAATTGGGGATTGGCCTATTTCTCCATCGCCTGGATGGGGGCTGTAAATGTACCTATATTGCCTGATTTCACGGAGATAGAAGTAAAGAATATTCTTGAACATTCCGAAACTAAAGCAATATTTGTTTCTAAAAAGTTGATGGCCCGTTGTAACCTGGAAACCTTTCAGGACAAGTTTTTGATCATAGTGCTTGATGATTTTAGTCTGCCCTTTGATACGGAGCATCAGACCATAGAAAGATTTCTGCGGGAACGTTTAGAGGAAGCCTTGCATTTTGAACCGCTGCAGGTTGAAGATGATGACCTGGCAGCTATTATTTACACTTCGGGGACTACCGGGAAATCCAAAGGGGTAATGCTTTCAAATAAGAATCTGATTTTTGATGTTATCCAATCACTTACCCTGGTCAATATAAATTCTGAGGATCGTTTTCTCTCTATTTTACCCTTGTCACATACTTACGAATGTTCTTTGGGCTTGATACTGCCTGTGATGCAGGGATCTACAGTTTATTATCTCGATAAGCCGCCTTCGGCCAGTTATCTGTTGCCTGCCATACAAAAGGTAAAGCCTACTGCAATGTTGACGGTTCCCTTGATTATGGAAAAGATTTATAAGTCGCAGATATTGCCTAAATTTACTGGTAACAAAGTGACCAAGATGATTTATTCTGTTCCTTTGTTACGGAAATTACTCAACCGCCTGGTAGGAATGAAATTGTACAAAATATTTGGCGGTTGCATCCGGTTTTATGGCATTGGCGGTGCCCCCTTATCTCCGGAGGTGGAACGTTTTCTGCATGAAGCCCGTTTCCCTTATGCCATTGGCTATGGCCTGACGGAGACTTCGCCCATGATTGCTGGATGTTCGCCGGCTGAAACCAAGCTCTATTCCACCGGGTATGTAATGAAAGATGTTGAAGTAAAAATCGACAATCCCAATCCTGAAACTGGCGAAGGGGAGATTCTTGTCCGCGGACATAATGTGATGAAAGGATATTTTAAGGATAAGTTGCTTACGTTAAATGCATTTACCCATGATGGTTGGTTCAGAACCGGCGATTTGGGCGTATTTGATAAAGACAGATATCTTTTTATCAAGGGAAGGCTTAAGAATATGATCCTGGGCCCCAGCGGCGAAAATATTTATCCTGAAGAAATTGAAGCCATCATCAATAAAATTGAAGGGGTAGTAGAATCTGTGGTTTATGAAAAGAAGGGAAGGCTTATCGCTAAGGTGCACGTCAATTATGATGAACTGGAAGAGAGCTATAATAATCTGAAACAGTCGGCTATCAATTGGCAGAACCAGATGCAGTCAAAAATCAGCGACATGATGGTTGAAATCCAGGAAAAAGTAAACAAGCAGGTTAGCAAATTTTCGCGGTTGAGCCTGGTTGTTGAACAGGTTGAACCTTTTGAGAAAACACCAACCCAGAAAATCAAACGATATTTATACATCGACTGATTTTCTGAGCAGTATAAAATTTATTTATAAGTATTGAGCCGTTTTTTCAAGATGTATCCCGTGTGATCCTTTTATCAATATTAAGGAGGATTGGATGGGATGAAGTTTGAGGTATTCATTGAATTCTTCGACACTCTCAAATGCCGGGTATTTTCCGCCGGCCAGTACCTTGCAAAACAAAGTTCCTACAAAAAATGCCTGTTTTATTCCTGCCTGTTCTGTAAGAGAGAGAATCTTTTTATGTTCTTCTTCCGTGGTAGGGCCTAGTTCAAGCATATCGCCCAATATTACTGTTTTATTTTCAGCGGCCATCAGGGCGAAATTTTTCAGGGCAGCTTCCATGCTTGAGGGATTGGCATTATACAAATCCAGCAGAAGTTGATTATGTTCTGTTTTAACCAATTGCGAACGGCTGTTATCGGGCTGATATTCTTCCAATGCTTTTTTTATTTCATCCCTTTGCACCCCAAAGTAGATCCCGATACATGCAGCAGCCATGGCATTGTCAAAATTATAGCTGCCAACAAGTTGTGTATGTATCTTGCTGTTGGTCTCTTTGGTAGGTTGAAAGGACTGGTAATATACGATTAATTCGAGAAAAGGATTTGAACCGACAAACTCTCCACGGGTAATTGCCTCAACCGAAACCCCGTACATAATTGAATTGCAGTGGGCCGGAATGATATTACGTAAAATAGGATTATCGGCATTAACAAAAATGGTTCCTTTGTTTTTTTGAATATAGTCGTAGAGGGCCTTTTTGGTCTGGATTACCCCTTCGAGTGAACCGAACCCTTCAAGATGTGCTTTGCCGATATTCGTGATCAAGCCATAATTGGGCTGGGATATTTGGCATAAATCGGCAATTTCTCCGGGATGGTTTGCACCCATTTCAACTATGGCAATTTCCGTATCTTTATCAATAGAAAGAAGTGTTAAAGGAACCCCAATATGGTTGTTGAAATTACCTTTTGTAGAAACAACTTTGAACTTCCTTCCCAGGACAGCAGTAATTAATTCTTTTGTGGTTGTTTTTCCATTAGTACCCGTTATCCCTATAATGGGGATATTAAGTTGCCGGCGGTGATATTGGGCTAATTCCTGCAATGATTTTAAGACATCGTCAACAAGAATGTAGTGCGAATCCAGAGCATATCCGGGTTCATCCACCACCGCATAAGCGCAACCGGATTCCAGGGCCTTGGCGGCATATTTGTTTCCATCGAAATTTGCACCCTTAAGGGCAAAAAAGATGGAATTTTTTACAACATTTCTTGAGTCAGTCGAAATTTGAGGGAAGCGGGTATAAATATCATATAATTCTTTACCATTCATTTTTTCTCAGTTGAGGGAAATTGATTAATCTGTTTACACTTGCAAAGTTTCACAAAAAAAATCCAATATGCAATTTTATCATAGCCATATTAAAGAAAAAGCCTCATTGTATGAATGAGGCTTTTTCTTTAATTATATAGTTGTTTAACTATTATCTGTTTCCTGCAGGACTGCCTACGCGGGTCATTGCGCAGCGGAACCCTAAATCATCCCTTGATTTGGTCTCTTCAAGGTAACGGCGTGTACCAGGACTTAACCAGTAAACTCTGTCTTTCCATGAACCCCCTTTATATACCCTTACATTATCATTGATCTGGGATGTTCTGTCTCCTTCTTTCTGGGAGTACATTCTGTTGGAACCTGGGCCTTTGTCAGCATCTTCTGTGGAATATTCAACGCTTGAAGCGTAATCGCCGTCTTTGTAATTGCGATAATCTGCTTTGGAGAAGTTGTCATATTTTGCAGCTTCGCTTTCCTTAATATTACGCCATTTTAAATGACCGAAACTATCTTTCTGTGCTATATTTCCTTGTTCGTCTCTTTCAAGCATCTGGAATACATTACCACGGAAAGGACGGAATTCATTAACATCTTCGAATGAAAGAGGACGGTAAACATCCAACACCCATTCGTTAACATTTCCAACCATACAATACAGGCCGAAATCATTTGGCCAGTATGAGCGGACAGGAACAGTAATACTACCGTTATCGTTAAGGCCACCTGCAATACCCATGTTATCACCACGGCCCCTCATTGAATTGGCTCTGAACTTGCCCATATTCTTTTTGTCACCGTTTCTGAGTGAATGTCCGTTCCAGGCGTAAATTCTGCGCTCATACATACGTTCGTCAACTGTATTTCCAATCAGGCCGGAAGCTGCATATTCCCATTCAGCTTCGGTTGGGAGCCTGTATTTGGGCAAAAGCAAACCATCTTCCATTTTTACTTTTCTGTCTTCCTGGTTGGGGTCTAAACTTTTCAGGTTTTGCTTGACAAGTCCTTCATATTGGCCGGCTAAATAAGCATCGGTATTGAAGTTATTCTCGTTTTTCTGGTTGGGATCCCATTGTAAAATGCCCTCGTCAATGAGAATCTTTTCGTTGACCCTGTCGGTACGCCAGGAGCAGTAATCATTAGCCTGCAACCAGTTGACTCCTACTACAGGATAATCGTCATAAGCAGGATGACGGAAATAATATTCAACATAAGGTTCATTAAAAGCTAATTTCTCACGCCATACCAGGGTGTCTGGAAGGGCTTTACGATATACTTCCGGATATTCAGCAAAGACACGGCTTAACCAATGAGTATATTCTCTGTAATCGACATTTTTAACTTCTGTCTCGTCCATATAGAACGATTCGACTGTAACACGCCGCGGAGAATTGTTCCAATCATACATCACGTCCTGTTCTGTCCGGCCCATAATAAAACTACCACCTTGTACCAATACCAGCCCCGGACCTGTTTCTTGTTCCTTATAACTCGTTTTTACTTCAAAACCGCCATTGTCGGGATTGTTATATTCCCATCCCGTAGAGGAAGATTTCCCTTTCTTCCCTCCGCCACAGGAATACAAAAACAGCATCGTAAATAGTACTACAGGAATAAATAATAAATTTCTGTTCATAGTTAATTTCATTTTTATTTCAAATATACTATTTTTTGTCTTTTCTTAATTCGTTCCAACAAAAATAACTATATTTTGGGACATTTTATTGCCTCATGTAATTTTCTTGTTTTGTTATACTTGAATTTTATCCTAAAAGTTACTTCATGGACTGCAAAATTTGCTCTTTTTATAGATGAAACGGCCATATCATAGCTGTAATTTATCTCATAAAAGTCCTGATTATAACCTATTGAGAAAATTAATGAATTGAATGACAGATCCTTATCCTCTCTTGCCCAAATGCCGGCAGATAGAGGTGAAAATTTTATCAACAATCCGTAATTTAGCTGTTGAAAACTTTTTTCATTTTGATATAAAAGGGCAGGGTTTAAAGTAACCTCTTCTTTGCCGTAACGAATATTTTTTAACGGGATCGTCATTCCTGTGATGAATGTATACTTGCGGCTTAGCCTGGTGGTTTGTCCGGCGTCAAATGCTTCGTTGGGTTCGGTGACATGGTGGGCCGAAAATCCCATATAGAAGTTGGGCGCTATTCCTAATATGCCCAATGAGAAATCAGGGAAATTTTTATGATAGCTGGCTACCGGCGCCTGAGTTGGAATAAAATCGCCGGTGGAAGGGTTAAACATATCCGGCAGAATCAGGTTGCTGTTGTCAAAATTTTTCATCATGTACGAAACCTGAAATCCTGCCTGTAAAGAAAAAAAACGGTTCACCTTTAAATGATAAGCATACATTGCATCCATTGAGGTCTTATTGAATATCCCGCTTCCCTGTTGATCCCTCACCAGTTGAAGGCCAACTCCTCCATGTACTGCATCCAGATATTGATTATAGGATGCACCGTAGGTTAGATATGCCGTTTGCGATGCCAGCAAATAATTTCGATAACTCAGCAATACTTCAGGGTCTTTATTGAAGCCGGCAAAGGCGGGATTATAATATAACTGGTTTATAAAAAATTGCGAAAAATAAGCATCCTGCGCAGAAACAAATTGATGTGCAGTCAATAGAAAAAAAATCACAACAAAATGTTTTTTATAAATTCCCTTTTTCCCCACTCTTTGCTTAATTAAATTTGACTTAAATTTATAATATTATTATTTTTTTTCAAGTTTAAATATCCATATTTATATTTTTTCACCATTCCAATTCTTTAAAAGATGCATAAAAGAATCTTGATCTTTATTCCGTTTTGTCTTTCATTTTTTGCAGCAACTGCCCAGGAATTATCCCTGAACCGTTCAATAACATGGGACAGGGGCATTGTCAGTGAAAAAAGCATCTATTCTCCTCAGGAAAATATTTATTACCTTCATTTTGATAAGGCTGTATATTATGATCCCCAAACTTTATTTCCTTACTATTATGAACTGATAAAAATACCTGATGTTACTCAAAAATACAAAGTTGAATTAGTCAATCAGCAGTTTACGGAACTTGACGGAAACATTACCCCTAAAATCAATTTTTCTTCACAGTTAAACAGTGAAATTCAGGTCAGTTCTGATGTCCAGTTCATCAATAAAACGCCACAACTTCAGGTTAGTTTTGTGCCGCTAAGGAAAAACAAGCTTAATGGCAAAATAGAAAAACTGGTATCCTTTACCCTTCAATTAATTCCTGTTACAGACAAACAATATACTAATAAAACCAAAAAAAGTGCGAAAAATTATGTTCAGACTTCAGTTTTAAATTCGGGTAAATGGGTAAAATTCAAGATTTCTTCCGACGGCATATACAAAATTACCTATTCAGATATAGTGAAGATGGGTTTTTCAAATCCTTCCGCAATATCTTTATTTGGGAGCGGAGGGAAGATGCTGCCTGAGGTTGCGGTGGGCAATGCTGCGGATGATTTACAGGAAATCCCGACACTTAAGTATCTCGGGACAGATAATACTTTTAATGAAGGGGATTATCTGCTGGTTTATCTTTCTGGCCCTATTTCCTGGAAATATGACAACAATACCGGACAATTTTTACACAGTTTAAATTTCTATTCTGATTATTCTTATTATTATTTAACAACGGATGCTGGGGTTTCGAAAAATGTTAAAGTTGAAAATTCGGTAAGTGGGACTCCAACCAATGAGGTGACCACTTTTAATGATTATAACTTCCATGAATTGGAAAAGGAGAATATTTTATATTCCGGACGTCAATGGCTGGGCGAACGTTTTGATATGACCTCTTCCTATACTTTCAATTTTTCCTTTCCGAATTTAGTCAAAAGCAGTCCGTTAAAGATCCATACGGTTGTTGCTGCCGCCTCTTCAGTAAGTTCTTATTTTAACATTGCTGAAACCAATAATCCCGTTCAGACTGTTCCTGTAAGTGCCCTTTCGGGCGATCTTTCTGCTGTAGAAGCTACAGCCAATTCATCTGCTTCGATGAGTACGAAAACCACGGACAATTTGCAGTTGACATTTGGCTATAACAATGGGGGGGATGCTTCAGCTGTAGGCTGGATCGATAAATTTGATGTTAATGTACGGAGGAATATGGTTTTTTCCGGCCCATTCATGTTTTTCAGGGATGCCGGGTCCGTTGGTCCCGGTAAGATTTCCAGGTTTGTCCTGAATAATGCCGGTCAAACTACTGAAATTTTTGATGTTTCTGATATTCATAATATTAAAAAGGTTGATGCGGTATATGCTGACGGGAAATTAACCTTCCAGTTAAATACTGATTCCCTGCATGAATTTGTTGCTCTTGACAATAAGGGCACATTTCCCGTACCCTTTTCGTCTCCGGAGGATGTTCAGCCGGTAATGAATCAAAACCTCCATGGTTTGTCGCAACCGGATTTGATTGTGGTTACTCCTTCCGGTTTTCTTGATCAGGCCAATCAACTGGCAGGAATTCATCGGAATAAGGATAATATGAAAGTGGTTGTAGCAACCACAGAACAGATTTACAATGAATTTTCTTCAGGTTCGCCTGATATTGCGGCCCTGCGTAATTTTGTAAAAATGTTTTATGACCGGGCCGGGAGCGTGGACCTTCAACCTAAATATTTGCTGTTATACGGAGATGGTTCCTACGATAATAAAAATAACCTGAAGCTTTCGGACAATCATAATTTTATCCCGACCTATCAATCGGAAAACTCTTTCAGCGAATCCGGGACTTATACCAGTGATGATTATTTCGGTTTGCTGGATGATAATGAAGATATGTCGACAGGCCTGTTGGATGTTGGGGTAGGAAGGATTCCTGTTTCAAGCAGTTCGGATACCAGCATGGTTGGGAAAATCAATCGGTATATCAGTTCAAAAACCGAAGGCGACTGGCGTAATGTCGTTAGCTTTGTTGCTGATGATGAAGATGCAGGTTTGCATGCCGAACAGGCCGATTTACTTTCAGATGAGGTTAAATCAGCAAATCCGGATTATAATATTCAGAAGATTTACCTGGATGCCTATCAACAGGTTTC
>JAUZOH010000079.1 GCA_030706565.1 Bacteroidota bacterium
CTAACTTCCAAGCGGTTCAATTACCAACTTCCCGTCTTTGTTGGTTGAAGGCAAACTAATCTGCAGAAGCCCTTTATAAGGGCTTTCTATTTCTAGTTTCTTCCCATTGAAACTGGCTTTGTATGCATAGCCTGGGTTCATACAGACAATAATACTCCGGCCATGTTCCGTTGTGGCCTTATCAAAAGTCAATACAGACTCATATTTTGAAAAAGAAGCATCAAAGGATTGTTTTTTGATCATCACTTCAAAACCTGTAGTTACCGTTCCGGGTTTATAATAAGCCGAAAACCACAAAAGAACCGGGGACGACAATCCCGAAAATTGATGCCATCCTGCGCCTTTTCCCGTTTTCGCCAAAAAATGTTCATAAGTATAATAGGAATCGTCCGTTTCATTTTTCCAGATATCCAGGCCTTTTTGAGCGATCTTCCAGGCCAGGTCGGCCCGACCAAGATCGAGCATGGTTTTCCACATGAACCATTGATGGGGCATCCAGACTGCACCATTCCAGTAACCGTCTTTTTTATAATAAGACGCCGACTGGTCAACTACGCAAATTCCTGAAGGGGTCCACATGTGTTTTTCAGAGAATATCTTATCCAGCAATATTTGCTGTTGCTCAGGGGTGCATATTCCGGAAAGCAAAGGATAAGCCCCGTCAAGCCCCATGTTATAATTTTCACCGCTAGCTTTGTTTTTGAAGAATTCCGCCGGATTGCCTTTTACATCATGGACCACATAACTAAAATAACCGTTTTGTTTATCCCAGGAATAAATTTGTAAGGCTTTTGAAAATACCTTAATATCCTGATCATAATTCTTAATATCATTGTTAAATGACAGTAATCCTGCAGCCATTCTTAGAATCTTGGCAACCCTTATGCACTGGGCAGTTGTAATGACGGGTGTTACATTGTTCTCCAAATGCTGGTCATGAACTGCTTTCTGGGGCGGATAATCATCCCATCCCCCTGAATTATAGAAATAATCCCAGGTTTTAAGTAAATTTGAATTCATCGTCCGGGTTGTTGAACTACCTAATTTACCCACTAAAAATTCATAATATTGCTTAAGCCGCGGATAGAAATAGGTCAACAATTCCTTGGATTGAGTCTTGTTCCATAAATCGAAAAAGGCATACATCTGAACAGGTACCGGAGAGCCATGGTGAATAAAAGCTGACTGGCTCCCAACCGGTGTAGTATAGGTGTTCAGGCATTGTGTGGCGAGATCAGGGTCGAACTCACTGAGCCCTAATGCAACAAATCCGTCATCCCAGGTGTACAGGCTATTCCAACATTTCCCGGGCGTGAAATGCCTGATGTAATTTTTCTGAGTATATATCGGATATACAATATTCGACATAAGTGCAGTCTTCATCATCTTCTGGCTAAAAACATATTTTCCCCCTTCCGGCAATATGTTTTTATATCCACTGTCCGAAGGGATTACCCTTGAAGTAAAAGTACTGGGATGGCCTGAGAATGTAGAAATCTGTTTTTTTACATTTTCCAAGGAACCATTGCATATTAAGGCATAAATGGTGGTATCTTGCATGGAGGCCAGTTCTACAGGGCGCAAAAACACGTCCGAATAATGCCCCATGCTGTTACCAATGAGTTTTTGACTCACATGGTCCTGTACTTTCTTCCGGAAGAAAATATCCAATTCATCATTCAATACTTCCCTGACCATATATGGTGAAAACGCCCAGGCTATTCCATAATAATTGTCTACATCAGGGTATTTCAAGATGATATTTTTATCATCGCTAACATTAATTTCTGGTATAAATTTCTTTTCAACAGGTGTAATAGTGATTTTTTTCACATCGGCTTCCGAACCGACAAAAAAACCATTTAACTCAATGCCGCTTCCGCCTTCGGATTCAAAGGTCAGCTCATAATTACCAGCCTTTGTGCAGGAAAATGGAAGATCCTTTATTTCAAATTCACCCGTTCCGGTAAAAGTGAGCTTTTGCTCCGCCAGTCCTTTTAATACTAAAGAAACCTGTTTATTTTTTTTCATCCGGTAGCGGATACGTATTAGTCCGTTAGTTATTTTATCAGAAACAGGAATGGAATAACTCACTTTGTCACCTTTATCTTTTCCGAAATCCTTAGCTACTGCGCTCCCTCCGATATAATCATTACTTCGCGCTTCAGACCGTATCCATCCGTCAGAAACCAGGTCATCAGCCGGTAAGATATGTGCATGGTCTAAATGATTGTAGTTAATGGCATTAATCCATTGTACGCCTTCTGGAAACTGGGCTTTTACCGAGGGGTAAATTTCGGGATAAGCCACAGAACCCATAATGTTCAGTACAAGATCCTGGGGCAAAGGAGTATTGTTTACGCAGTGCATGCCTAACAATATAGTATTAGAATCCTGCCTGGAATAAGTAACATCAACAAAAACCTTATCTTTCCATTCCAATTCGTACCGATAGGTAACTTTTGACAGGTCCGGATTAATATCCCACGGATAATAAGCCGATTCAAAAAGCACACTGGGAACCAGGGTCCTGCTTCTATAAAAACCCGGCAATACCGAAACATCGAAACGGATACCACTCTTCATACTGGGAATATGCGAAATCCCTCCATATTCTTTGGAATATGGGCCCCAATCTGAAAGGTTGATGTCATGGGTATTTTCAAGTTTCCTGAAATCCAAATTCAGTCGATTATTCACCTGTCCATTGACAGCAATGCTTAAAAACAAAAGTATTGCGGCTATAAAATAATTTTGGCGCATCATAGATTGCATTTTTGTTAGATTAAAAACACTGCTAAGTTATAAATTTCACTTATCTATCAGACATCACCATCACTTTTTAGAGAAGATTCTTATGATTTTGAGGAAAAACGGATTGTAATATTTTGGCATTCAGCTCAATCCACCACCACAACTCTAACCGGATACTGCATATAAAGATTTGAATGAAATCAACTTCTTTAATGCAATTCTATATGACTTTCATCTTTATTAAGCTCAACTTAGTCTATACTTTTTTGAAATGCCAGTCTTTCATCCTGATTTTGTAAACGGATAATACCACAGTACGAAAATCCATTTTTATTGAGCAGTTTCTGCATTGGAATATTATCACGGTGTGTGTCAATCCTTAAATTCCTGCATTTATTCAGGCACCATTCCATACAAAAGGTAGCTACACCCTTATTGTGTTCTGCAACCGCAATCCGGTGAATTACTCCATAGGGATTGTTATTCAACCATTTCCCATCATAAATAACTGCATAGGTTGGCTCTGTTCCCTGATCGAAAAAGAAAGTGCCCACAATTTTATCAGCATCGACACATAAATAACTTTTTCCGCCTTTTATATCTTTTTTTAATAATTCTGGAGCAGGATAGCCATTTTCCCACTGGCCAGGATTCCCATTTTCCCGCATAAATAAACGCGCATCTTCATATATCTTAATGATTGCCTTAAGTTCACCCGGCTTTGTTTTTCTTATTTCCATTTAGTCTCACCTCCTGAATAAATTAATAAATATTGGCTTACGCCTTTCAGCTGAAAAAGTTAGTTTAAATCCCCTAACTTAACTTTTGATCATGAATATAATTCATTCGAACCAAATGAGAATAGAATTAGTACAAAATCTGTACTTTTGGCAGAATCAATTAACACTATAATTTAAACCATCCGCTCATAAAAATCTAAGGATAAAAAAATAAAAATTAACCGCTACCTGATCATATTCAACTGCTTATTCACTGAAACAACCTGGACAAATAATGAAAAATATCTTTAAGATACTAACACTTGTAATTTTTTGTCAGATCAACCCATCAAATATTGTTGAATCACAGGTAAATTTTAAAGGAACAACAGCAGGAACAGGAATAACCACAAACAGGTCATCAGCAAATGCCTTAACCGGGCCGGGCACCATTACATCTGTTTCACGACGAAATTTTAATTCTTTTTCCATAAGCTGCAGAAAACCAGACAGAAAATGGGCACTAAGGAACCAGGCTTATATCCACCATCCCGATTATGATTTCATAGATAAGTACTATCCTTCGGAAAAAGCCGTTGAGATTTTCGAAAAGCGGACAAAAAACAGCAAATTTTTTGTTGACGAAGACAATGACACAAAATTCTACCAGGTAGAATCAAATGGAGCTTTGCATTATCAGAAAAATGGCCAATGGCTCACCATTGATGAACGTCTGGAATCAAAAGGCAATAACAGGTTTGAAGCAAGCCACCAGGAAGAGCCGGTAGGCTTTGATGCCAGCAGACAAAAAGCCTATATCAAAAGCCTGCAGGGCACTGTTTATTTCAACAACTGGAGCCTGTTTGGCAGGAAAAACGGTAAGGACAACCTGTTGTCCAATGCAGACTGGTCGCATTATACAGCAGGTGACGACGGGCTATATATTTCGGGCATCTTCCCGGGTATAGATATGGAAATGAAAGCAGGACGCGGAACCATCAAAACAAGCTTTATCCTTCGCAAAAACGAATTTCCTCAATTTGACGCCCTTGTTTTCAAGGATAAATTTGAAGGCAGCTTTATCAATGGTTTTACGCCAACTGCAAGTACCAGTGAAGCTGACTACCGGGTAAACGGAGAAAATGCACTGCACTTGAGCCCGGCCATTGTTTATGCCGAAAACAATGCCGCCGGTACTTTAACCAGTCTAAACTATGCGCTTTCAGATAATGAACTGTCATTAACCATCGAATCATCATACCTGAATAAGTATTTACCTGAGGGAAGCGTCATTCTTGACCCGCTGGTTTCAACAACCAACAGGATAGACCAGGCAGAAATCAGCGGATCCATGGATTGTGGCAGTCCTGACAATTCCTGTAACTATAGCTTACAGGTACCTACTCCGGTGGCCTCAACCATCACGGGGGTATATTTTAAATTTGGTTTTCAGACAGTAGGTCAGGCACTTAACCGCAATGGATTCTGGTCCATATCTTCCGGTTCTTGCAAACTTAATTGCGGGGCAAATCCGGATAGTACAAAAGCCTATAATTCTCCGGGAACTACCGATACCAGGGGAAAGTTTGCCGATATCAGCCCATATTTTCTTAACTGTATGCCTTCACCTTCGTGCGCTTCACAGAATATCACTTTTACCCTGGGCTTTTTCAACAATATATGCGGGGGCAGCACCACATGCAGTAATTCATACATTATGGCCAACCAGCCTTTTGTGGTGATGCTTGAAGGGCATACCGTTGAAGTGGATAGTGTAAGCTCAGCTTCCATTTGTAAAGGGGAAGAGGCTAAAATTTCGGCAACAGCCCACTTTGGAGTACCCCCTTACAGCTACAAATGGAATACGGGGGAAACAACCAGCAGCATAAATGTATCGCCAACATCCACTACTTCATATCAGGTAACCGTAACAGACCACTGTGGCAATACCTCAACCGGAAATGGAACAGTTACCGTAAGGCAAGCAGCCGCACCGGCAACGCCTGTTGCCGGGAGTAACAGTCCTGTTTGCGAAAATAGTTCGATTAACCTGAAAGCATCAACCATACCGGGAGTTACCTATAGCTGGACCGGACCTGATAATTTTACCAGTAATCTGCAGAATCCTGTCATCAACAATGCACAGACTTATTTTACGGGTAAATACCTTGTAAAAGCGAGCATAAACGGATGCTCTTCAAAACCGGATTCAATCCTCGTTTCCGTCAAAACATCCAATTTAGCCTTAAGCATTAGTTCCAATTCCCAAACCCTATGCGAAGGTTCATCCGTTACCTTTACAGCCTCACCTACCAACGGGGGCACCAATCCGGTTTATACGTGGTATGTTAATGGTGCAAACACCGGTAAAGGAGGAAATACCTATTCTTCCATATCATTATCAAATAATGATGTGGTAAACTGCACCATGGTAAGCAATGCCGGAGGCTGTATTCCACCAACCACTGTCACGAGCAACAGCATTAAAGTCAAAACGATAGTCAACAACAATCCTAAGGGAACAGTGACCGACATAGAAGGCAATACTTATAAAACCGTAGTAATTGGCAATCAGGAATGGATGGCCGAAAATTTAAAAACCACCCAATACAACGATGGTACCCCCATTCCCAATGTAACGGATAACACCTCCTGGACAAATCTCACGAAAGGAGCCTATTGCGTTTATGATAATAACCCGAAGTATAAAAATATATATGGATTGCTATACAACTGGTACACCGTAAGCGAAGACAATTTATGCCCGGCTAACTGGCGTGTACCCACCAGTGATGATTGGGGAAAATTAACCTCCTATCTTGATAAAAATGGGTATGATTATAACAATAATCTTACGCAAAGCGCCAAATCTTTAGCCTCCGCAACAGGATGGACAATATGTACTACCTTAGGAACTCCGGGGAATGATCCAACATCTAATAATAAAAGCGGGTTTACAGCCCTTCCCAGTGGAGCCCGCAGTTATAACGGGAAATTTGACTATTCAGGCAATGAATGTTTTTGGTGGAATTCAACCACTGATGCCAACGGGTTTATCAGCAGAGGTTTGGAATACAATTGCGTGACCTATATACTCAGACAAACCTCAAGCACGAATGGCAGCCAAATTTTTGACAGCAATGATAAAAACACCGGATTATCCATCCGCTGTGTCAGAGATATAAACACCTCGTATATTTTGCCCATATCCCTGAGTGCTGATAAAAAAGAGATATGCCAGGGCGACTCAGTGGTACTTACTGCAAAAACATGCGGAGGTACTGCTCCATACAAATACTTATGGAGTTGCGGAGGAAAGGATTCTTCAGTGATTTCAACCCGGCCGGGAAAAAGCAACTGGATCCACGTTACAGTAACTGATTTTAATAATCATACAAATTCCGATTCTGTCTTTATAACGGTTAAATACCCCACCTCAAGTGTAGTGGCAATGAAAACCTGCGGCAGCTATACCCTTAATGGCCAAACTTATACGAAAAGCGGGGATTATACCCAGATCCTGACCAATGCGGTCGGCTGCGACAGTACAATAACCTTACATCTGGTAATAAACAAACCGACGTTGTATGAACTGACAAGAACCGCCTGCAGCAGCTTCACCTTAAACAACCAGGAATATACATCCAGCGGGAAATACACGCAGACATTAACAAATGCTGCAGGTTGTGACAGCACCATTATTCTCCATCTCACCATTTCCAACAACAGTCAGACGTCTGATACACTCAGCGTATCAGCCTGTAAAAATTATACGCTAAACGGATATCTGTATACCGAAAGCGGAACTTACACGCAAACTCTGAGGAATTCCTCAGGTTGCGACAGCACCATTATACTGTATCTGAAAGTGAACCAGCCAACAAGCTCAACGGCGAGCGCAACGATCTGTCAGGGCGAAAGCTATAATTTTGCCAAATCAACCTATTCTTCAGCGGGAACGTATACGGTACATCTGACTAATTCGGCAGGTTGCGACAGTACAGCCACCTTGAATCTGAAAGTAGCTCAACCAACAAGTTCCATAACTAAAACAACAATTTGCCAGGGTGAAAGCTTCAGCTTTAATGGAAAAACCTATACAACAGAAGGGACTTATAATGTTCATTTAACCAATGCAGAGGGCTGCGACAGTGCAGCAACATTAATTTTAAAAACAGCCCGGCCCAGTAGTTCAACAACTAAAGCGACGATTTGCCAGGGGCAAAACTATAAATTCAACGGCAGCACTTACGATACAACGGGAAATTATGCTGTTCACCTTACCAATGCTGCCGGCTGTGATAGTACAGCCACCCTGATATTGAAAGTTGCCCAACCCACGAAGTCTACGACAAATATCTCGATCTGCAAGGGCCAAAGCATTAACTTCATCATCGGTTTTTATTCAGACCCGGGGACTTATACTTTTAATTTGACGAATGCAGCGGGATGTGACAGTGTCGTAACTTTAAATTTAAAAGTCAATCAACCAAGCAGTTCCATAACAAATGTCAATATCTGCCAGGGTGAAAGTTATGATTTCAATAAAGCAACCTATGCTACTTCCGGCACTTACTCCGTACATTTTATAAATTCGGCCGGTTGCGACAGCACAGCCACTTTAGTGTTAAAAGTTGGGAAACCGCAAAGTTCAACATCCAATGCCAGTATCTGCAGGGGTAACAGCTATAATTTTGCCGGGATCAACTATAATTCCGCGGGAAATTACACTGCTCATCTGCATACCTACTTGGGATGCGACAGTACGGCCAATCTGATTCTGAGTGTCAGGGAACCATCTGCTTCCATGACAACTTCCTCATTGTGCCGGGGCAATACCTATCATTTCAATGGGAAAGAATATGCCGACGCAGGCACTTTCACCACTCATCTGACCAATGCAGCCGGTTGCGACAGTGCAGCAACTTTAATTCTTACGGTAAAAGAACCCACCAGTTTTATTAAAAAGGATACGATAGACCAGGGCCAGTCATATCAATGGAAGGGTAATGATTATTCCCAGCAGGGAACTTATACCGAACATTTAACCAATGCAGCCGGTTGCGATAGCACCCTGACTTTAGTACTAACGGTGAATGAGATTCCATTAGGCATTCCCAAATTTTTCACGCCCAACGGAGATGGATTTAATGACACCTGGGTGATCGGGAAAATCAATCTGTTCCCCGATGCCGAGATTTACATTTTCGACCGTTATGGAAAACCACTGGCTCATTATAAAAGCCAGGACCCGGGATGGAATGGGTATTACAATGGAAAATTGATGCCTCCCGACGATTACTGGTATCAAATAATTCTTCATCAAGATGATAAAAAATATACCGGTCATTTCACATTAGTCCGATGAAACATTACTTTTACTTTTTCTCCAAATGTTAAAAATATCAGAAACTAAACGGCTGAATTACTACTGACTATAATGAAAAAGTCATACTTCTATTGTCTATTCGGATTATTCAATTTTTTATGCATTTATACAAATGCGACTAATAATCCCATAGCAATATATTCGCCAGATTTCAGTACAGTTTATGCATCAAACTGGCAGCTAAACGGAACCAGTTTTGTAATCAATAATAATGTTATGCAATTAACTGCAGAGAAGCAATATCAAGCAGGTACAATATTTTGGATTGGGAAAATATGTAATTCAAGCGACTTTAAATTCAGTGTATTTTTTTGTTTTAAAATATCTTCCAGCGCTTTAAATTGTCCAACCTGCCGTGCTGATGGAATGACCTTTATGATTCAACAAAATTCAAATGCTTATGGAGGTACAGGAGGTGGAATGGGATATGGAGGTATGCCCGGTAAATCTATTGCCATTGAATATGATACCTACTATAATGCCCCTAATAATGATCCGGATAATAACCATATTGCCATAGATATTAATGGTAACGTAAATCATTTAGCAAATGAGAATTATACAAAATGTTCATCATTAGTGGCTTCTGCTTCTGCTTTAACTAAAGCAGGTGTAAATAATTTAGCAGATTCGAAACTTAAATATTCCTGGATCGATTATGATGGAACCTATTTGCAGGTTAGAATTAGTAATATGCCAAACCGCCCAACAAATCCGGTATTGAATATCAAATACAATTTAAGTTCATACTTCAATGGCGCAAATGTTTTTTATGGATTTGGCGCTGCAACCGGAGCCAGAACGGAGCAAAATCTCATTTATTCTGCCTATATCAATAACCGTTACACGCCCATTGATATAACAAAAAATACTTATGCTCAAAGCAGCAGTACAACTTCAACTACAAATGCGACTATTTGTCAGGGGCAAAATTATAGTTTTAACGGGCAGCGATATAACAAAACAGGTTTTTATTCGGCTGTTTTAACCAATTCTGAAGGCTGCGACAGCGTTGCCAAACTGAATTTAAAGGTAATCCAACCAGATAGCACAACAGATAATGAAGCCATCTGTAAAGGAGAAAAATATGACTTCAATGGTGGCACCTTTAATACTGCAGGAACTTATACTACTCATTTGATTAGTAAAGAAGGTTGCGACAGTTCGGCAACTTTAATCCTGACGGTAAAAGAACCGACCAGCTTCTTTTTGAAGGATACTATAGATCAGGGGCAAACCTACAGATGGAATGATAAAGATTATTACTTATCGGGCACTTATACGGAACACTTAACCAATGCAGCAGGTTGCGATAGTACAGCCACTTTAAATTTAACAGTGAATGAAATTCCATTAAGCATTCCAAAATTCTTCACGCCCAACGGAGATGGATATAATGATACTTGGGTGATCGGGAATATCAATCTGTTCCCCGATGCCGAGATTTACGTTTTTAACCGTTTTGGAAAATTATTGACTACTTACAAAGGGAAAGACCCGGAATGGGACGGACGTTGTAAAGGACAATTAATGCCTCCAGATGATTATTGGTATAAAATAATCATTAAAAAATATGGTAAAATATATACCGGTCACTTCACTTTAGTTCAATAAAAATGTCAGGAATGATAGCACTGAATGTACAAAGAAAATTAATCTATATATTCTTTATTTTCATCTCGCTTTCTGTTAAAGCTCAGGAACTGCCCCTTTACAGCCAGTATATTCTTAATCCTTACCTCATCAATCCAGCTATAGCAGGCATAGCTGGAAGTGGAGCACTACAAATCATGAACCGTTCCCAGTGGCTGGGGATAAAAGATGCCCCCCAAACCAATCTGATCAGTTACCATCAGGGCTTTGGCAATGTCGGCCTGGGCGGGCATGTATATAGTGATAAAAACGGAAATACCAGTAATATGGGATTCCAATTGACCTATGCCTATCATATATATTTAAGCAACAAATACTTAGGAAATAAAAATAAGCGTTTGTCATTTGGATTATCAGTGACCGGACTTCAGCGCAAAATTGACGAAAGTAGTTTCATGCAGGCAGGAAAAGATCCTTTAATAAACGGCACAGAACAAAAAAGCTTTAGCCCTAATGGAAATTTTGGAATTTATTTTACCAATAAGAATTTTTTCTCTGGCTTATCTTGTGCTAATCTTATTCAAACTACCAACAATATCTACTCTCCGCAACGCACATTCTTTCTCCAAATGGGCCAATCCTTCAATAACCGGTACAGGTATGTTATAGAACCTTCAATAACCACAAAATTTGATCAACAAAAGGACTGGCAACTGGATGCCAATTTAAAAGTTTACCTCCCTGAAAAAAATAACAGACAATTCTGGGGAGGCTTGTCTTTGCGCAATAATATGGGAGAAAGTTTTAAGGAAGGGGCTTATAGCATACTTTTTATAGGTTATAACACGGCCAGGCTACGATTTGCCTATGCCTTAGAATATGGGCTAAACCCGATCAGAAGCAATAATGCCGGCTCACATGAATTCATGCTGCTGTATACCTTTGGTAACTTTGTTCCCCATATGTGCCCGGCCTATAGCGATATGGGACATCTTTATAAATAAGCAAAGCGTCAATATTTTATTTTTGTAAAATTGGCGGGTTTTGAAGGGGTATCGCCAATACCGGCGCACTATGAAAAAAGGACTGCACAATTTGTGCAGTCCTTTTGTTTTTTCTTGCGGAGAGAAAGGGATTCGAACCCTTGATACGCTTTTGACGTATACACGCTTTCCAGGCGTGCCTCTTCAACCACTCGAGCATCTCTCCTTGATGCTTGTTGAAATTTGTTTTCTCAAAACGAAATGCAAAAATATCTAAATATTCTTTATTGCCAAACTTATTGCCCCCTTTTCTTAAAATCGTTTAGTAATCTTCTTTCATGATAGACATTTCCCCGCAAATTGATTGGCCCATATAGGCTTTCACTTCTTCAGTGGATAATTTCCGTCCCAAAAGGAACATCAGTTTAGTCACTGCCGCTTCGGTAGTCATGTCATATCCGCTGATTACACCGGACTTAAGCAATTCCAGGCTGGTTTCGTACCTGCCCATTTCCACACTGCCCGCATTGCATTGGGTTATATTCAGAATGATCAGGCCCTTTTTAATGGCATACTTGATGTCGTCGATAAACCATGGGTCAACCGGGGCATTTCCGGCACCAAAGGTCTCAATAATAATAGCCCGCAAGCCCTTAATGCCAAAGATTGATTCAACCACCCGGTGCGAAATACCCGGAAATATTTTCAGGATGGCAATATGATTGTCGAGCTCCTTGTAAACTTTCAGTTTTAACTTTTTGGTCGGATAATTGATTAAAGGGGTTTTGTATTTGATATGCACGCCAACCTGGGCCAGAGCCGGATAATTGAACGACTGAAAGGCATTGAAATGTTCGGCATTGTTCTTTGTCGTGCGATTCCCCCTAAGCAGCTTATTTTCAAAGTAAATGCAAACTTCCGGCACCAGAGGCTCTCCATTAAGGGTAGCAGCTGCAATTTCAATTGCCGAAATAAGATTTTCCTTTCCATCTGTGCGTATTGTACCCAAGGGAAGTTGAGAACCGGTGAAAATCACCGGCTTCTGAAGGTTCTCCAACATGAAACTTAAAGCAGAGGCTGAAAAAGCCATGGTATCTGTTCCATGCAAAATGACAAAACCATCATAAGTGTCATAAGTATCTTCAATAATTTCCACCAGACGGGTCCAGAGTTGAGGCTTGATGTTTGAAGAATCAACAGGTGGGTCAAAGGCAATGGTGAATAAATTGTAGCCAAATTTCTTTAAATCAGGAACCTGGTCGGATATTTGCTTAAAGTTGAAAGGAGTAAGCACTCCCGTTTCTGCATTATGAACCATACCAATGGTTCCGCCTGTATAAATAATTAAAATTGATGGAGTATTATGATTATTCATAGGATTTAGCCGACGTTCGACAATGTGATTTTTTTAACTAAAATTTTTGCTGCATTATAGATTCCTTCCGCATCATAACCGCATTTTTTATAAAGCTGTGCCTGGGTTCCCTGTTCAATGAACTCATCAGGAATACCTAAAACTTCTACTTCGGAATGATACCGGTTATTATTCATAAACTCAAGTATTGCTGAGCCCAGACCGCCTACAATTGTCCCATCCTCAACGGTGATTATCCGTTTGAAATTGGCAAATATTTCGTTCAATAATTTCTCGTCAATCGGTTTAAGAAAACGCATATCATAATGGGCTGCAGAAATTCCTTCCTCTTCAAGCATTTTACAAGCTTCAACGACA
>JAUZOH010000080.1 GCA_030706565.1 Bacteroidota bacterium
ATCATGAATCAGGTAAACATCTTTTTCGCCTATGGTACGGCCTATAACCTCTGCATTATCAACTACTTCCATTCTAAAAAAACTTAATTACTGTTAAAAAATGTTTTAAAATTTGAAGCCGCAAAGGTAAGGTATTTTTGAATTGAAAATTCAATTTAAAACTAATTTATTTTCTGTTGTAGGGTAAAATTTAATTTGATTGCAGGTCATGCAAATCGTTTGTTCGCAAACTGATAAATAAAATTCACTGTTTCTTCGATCCCCAGTACCGAAGAATTGATGTACAGATGATATGAACTGGTAGCGCCCCAGATTTTATCGCTGTAATAATTATAATAACTAACCTTCTGCTTATCCGTTTTTTCAATTAAAGCTTTAAGCTGTATTTTCAGGAATCTTCTCGTTTTCGCATACCCGTTTAATTCTATCGTTCAAATTAGCGGTTATAAACAAATTTAAACAACGGGGATTATCTTTCAAAATATAATCTGCACAACGACCCACAAAAATACACGAATGCTGATCAGCCAAATCGCAGATCACATCGCTTTGTATCCTAAAAAGAGTTTCATTATTCAAATATAATAATTAGCATAAATATCACCCGAATAGCCTCCATAAACGTTGCCTACACCCCAAAAGAGACTATGTCCGGATTTTTCGTCAATTTTTTCAAAAAATTCTTTAACCACAACACTTTGCTGAGAGGCGATAAGGATTAGCTCTTTGTCATAAAAGGGAACCCCAAGCTGTTTTGCCAGCATCTCACCTATTTGCCGGCCGCCACTTTCTAACTTTCGACCGATGTTAATGAAGAATTTTTCGGCCATACTTATGAATTAATGTTTAACTACGGATTTACGATATACAACAAGTAACATATAAGTCACAACGATACCGGATAAAATATCAACAACCGGCAGACTGTACCAAACACCTTTCACACCAAAAAACTGAGACATAATGATAAGTCCGGGCAGTAAAAATATGAGTTGGCGTGATAAAGACATAAAAATAGATTTTTTGGCCATGCCAATTCTTTGAAAGAAATTAGCAGTCACCATCTGAATATTAATTACCGGACAAAACATAAAAAAAATTCTTAATCCATTCACAGCATATCCAGTTAATGTCTCGTCCTTGGTAAACAGAGCCACCACCTGACGAGGGATTAATTCGCCGAGTAAAAAGCCCAGCGTTATCACAAGGGTTGCCAGCAAAATGGGATATTTTAGAACCTTATTGACTCGTTCAATCTGGTTAGTACCATAATTAGAACCGGCAATAGGCCGCATTCCATGGTTCAGCCCCATAACGGCCATAGCAAAAAGAAAAACCACCCGGTTAATAATTTCATAAGTCCCGACATGCAAATCACTGCCGTATTTGATCAATTCCTGGTTTATAAAAATTACGATAACACACAAAAACGGCATTCATCAAAAAGCAGAAATGCCAATAGCCAAAGCATCGTTGACTATCTTACGTTTTAAATGGAAGGTCCCTTTTTGAAAATGAATTAAATTCGTTTTTTTAGCAAAAAAAGAATTTGTCTTGAGATCATGGCTGTTTGTGCAATTACCGTAGCCCAGGCCGTTCCTTTTATTCCCCATTTAAAATCGAATATAAATACAGGAACCAAAATAGCATTAATAATGACAGAACCAATCATCAAATACATTGATTTTTGCGGACTGCCGGATGCCCTTAATAACGAATTCAATCCCAAATACATGTGGGTAAAAACGTTACCCAACAGAATAAAAAACATATAATCGTGAGCAAAGGGAAGCGTATCATTACTTGCGCCAAAAAAACGCAAAATAGGGTCAAGAAAAAAAAGGACAAGAATAGAATATTCCACTCCATAACAGTATTCAGGATTAAACCGTTACCTAAAATATTGTTGGCGTTTGAATAATCTTTTTGACCTAAGCTTAAAGACATTAATGCAGCTGCACCCAATCCAACCATAGATCTAAAAGCAGCAGAAAGGTTCATTAATTGAAAGGAAATTGCCAATCCTGAGATAGCCAATGCGCCAACTCCATGACCAATGAAAATGCTATCAATGCTATACAGTGATGAAGCGGTCATTGCTATAATTGACGGAATAGTATATTGTAAAAGTAAATTCCATACATTATCTGTTCCCAATACCAATGCCGAATCTTTTTAATTCATACGAAAATAATTAATTTTTATTTTTAGTTATTTGACTTTAGAATATGATTACCCAGTAATTTCTTTATTTTCATCCAATAACCATTACCTGAAACCCTCTAATAATCAATTTGACGATTTATTTATCTAAAGTAAAAAAGAAAGTGATTATGATTTTTAAATACACTATAAAATGTATTTGAAAATACATGAATTAATTATCAATTACAAGTGAAGTAATTGAATAATACGATTAAAATAAAATTCTACAGGATATCATTCTCACCAATATACTATCAGAAAGAATCAATTGTGTGGCTCCTGATTAAAGAAAACCTAGCTCAAGTTTGGCTTCACCGGACATCCGGTCATATCCCAGGGCGGATCGAATACCAGGTTGATATTAACCCCTTTCACTCCTGCGATTCCGCCCACCTTGGCATTAACTTCCTCAACCAGGTTGTCGATCAGCGGGCAATTGGGAACAGTTAAAGTCATCTTGATATCAACCGTGCCTTCTTCATTCACATTCAACTCATAAATCAGGCCCATATCATATATGTTCACCGGAATTTCGAGTCTGTAAATTGTTATGAGAATATTTACGATTTCGCTTTCCGATGGTAAATAGTCTATCTTTTACATAGTCTTGTTTTTTAAAGAAACCTGCCGGCCTTATTCTCCTTTTTGCATCTTGGCATTGTATGCCATGGCATAAAGTTTCATCTGCTTTACCATGGCCAGCAACCCGTTCGAACATGTGGGCGACAGATTTTGCCTGAGACCTATCTTATCCATAAAATATAAATCACAATCCATAATTTCTTTGGGTATCCTGCCGGGAAATACCGTGATGAGCAATGCAATAATTCCTTTGGTAATGATCGCGTTGCTGTCAGCTGTAAAAATAATTTTCCCGACTTTTAGTTCAGCATTCAACCAGACTTTTGACTGGAAGCCCCGGATGGCATAGTCGTCCGGCTTCATTGAAAGGAATGAATTTCAGCTTTGCCTTTTTCCGCTGGCAAAACATTTGCCTGGGAACAAGTTTTGAATCGTGCTCCATGGCCGAAATAATAATCTCATCGCCTTCATGAATATATTTTTCACCACGTTTCCTTACACTTTTAAAAATATGATTTAAAACTCATAATGCAGGTAAATTAATTGTGCATTATTTATAGTACAGGAACATTAAAAGGACTTTATAAAATATGGGGAAAGTCAAAATTTATGCTTTTGGTTAGTATTTTACTTCTCCAATGCAAATAGATTTTATGCAAAAAAAGCAAGTAAAAAATTAAAGTATGTAGATTTTCTTACTTTTACACTTGTCGAAACAAGTTATTTTCAGACAATTGACTATCCTTATCCTTTCCAACTACAAATCAAATACCATAGTAACCAAGGAACGGGGAGGAATGATATAACCGCCGGCTTTTTCAGGAATATACATATTGGTTAAATCGCTGCTCTCATCAGTCCGGTATGCCGACAACTTTTTCACTTTATGGGCATAATCTTTAGGCAAGGTGACATGGACCTCTATTTTATCAAAGGATGAATTTACGTAAACAATCACCAGCTGAGACTTGTCGGGAGCCAAATAAGCTGATGCAACCAACGAATTTAAATCATCGGCACCCTGAAGCTCAACACGAGTATAACCTGGACGAATAAAAAAACTATAGTTTCCCAATGCCCAAAGCATCTTATTGGAACGAATATTCCCACCATTTTCAATTTTTCCGTCCTTGGGATATAGTGCAATCAAAGCATGATCACCATTGATTTCCATACCTTTCCAATATCCCCAGGCATGGGAATTTGCATATACAATATCGCCATAAACAAGTCTCCCCAAAAGAAGGGCAGGCTGTATTCCCGAGTAATTCCCATGTTCCCAATCCGGGGTAAAACCGTCCATCTGCTCTTTAATTCCGGGAAGCAAACACCATTCCGACTCATGAAAACTTACTCCGTATTTATCAGCTTCGGCTTTTAGTTTTTTGCGTATTTCTTTCAACACCTGATTGTTCAAATGAGTTCCATAATCATGACCAGAAATGATTTTTGGAACACTTTTCAAATTACCTATAAAGCAAGGGCTTTTTGGATTAAAGAATGTGGAAATCTGCAATTCTGGTTCATCTTCTTTACTGCATACCGTGTTTGAACCCGTTTTATCGTAAAGATTTGACAATGTGCATGTTTCTCCAACAAAAATCCGTACATTATCCAGACCTTTTTTTGCCAGTGATTTATCCAGTTCAACATACATTTTTTTCATTTCTGAACTTTTCCACTGGCTTCCCTCCTGACGTGAATCACCCCAAAATGTCTGAGGTTCGTTTATAGGACTGATATAGGCAATATTCCATGATTTTTTTGTGATAAAATATCGCGCAACATTGGCCATATAATCTGCATATTGGCCATAACAATCGGGTTTAATATTTGCAAACTTTCCGGAATAAGACCAACCTTTTCCATTTTTAGTATATTGAACCAGAGGAGAGTTGGAAAATAACAGGAAATTGTTGCATCCATAGTCTACAGCCTTTTGCATAAAATACTGTTGCCCAAGGCATTTATTCCAGTCGTAACTCTGACCATCCCGAGCCATAAATGACTCGGCTCTTCTTTGGTAAGGCACAATATCAGCACTATCCTGTTCGAGTGTTCCGGCTCCAAGGTTCACTCTCCACATTGACAATCCGATACCCTCCGGATTCCCTGTTTTATCTAATTTGGAACTAAACAACCATTGAGCTATCTGATCTTTCTGCAATTTATTCCAATATTTTCCGACGAAATTACCGCTCCAGGCATCTGAAGCAGTGAAATACTCAATCTTTTGGCAGGTAACCGACGGATTAATAATGATTTGCCGTGGCTGAGCATTTGTCAGTCCGGGAAGCAAAACTAATATGGCAAAGGAAATAAACGGAATAGCTCTTCTTAACTTATAAAAGCAAGTTTTTATACCCCATGTTTTAAAGTAATAATTTAGGTTCATACGTAAATAATTATTAATTCGGTCTTCATAATCAATTTCAAACTCTTTCAAATTTTATCTCCCAGTAAACAATAAAAATAATCACGAATGTAATTATTTGCCACGTCAACCCCAATGAGTCTTGAAATCCATCCAGACTTAAGTATCCTGTTTTCAAACCGTACTACAAAAATAAATCTATTGATTTTATATCCTTGCTGAATATTACTGTAAAACTCAGATAGGAGAAAAAAAACTAATTCAGCATAACAGGGAGATGAGCTTTCGTGCTATCTGTCGGGCATAAATAATTTCTTCCTCTCCGGATTCACCCAACCTGCCTGTGAAGCATAATCAACCAGGTAAATTTTCAAATCGGCCTGTTCAGCAGAATTGACAAAATAAATTTTTTTGTTCGGCATGTTATCAAAATCGATGTTATACCATAGGCCATCATTATTGATGTGTTTCATGCTGTCAACAAAACAGACATTCAGATCGGCCTTGGACGAAGATTCCGTAACAAAAACTTTGATATCGGCATCTTTTTCAATACCTGTATTGAAAATAATTACCTGAGAATATGCATCTGAAAATTTTCCCAAACAACAAATAACAAGTAAGATTAGTATCCTCTTCATGGTCTTTCTTTCTAATAATGAGAACAAAGCTAACTATATTTAACAAAAAATCAAAACTATTTGGATAAATTACAAATCCTTAATAACAGGTAATTATTTTAAACCTTTTCCAAAATTAAAACTCAAATTTATTTAGATCCGGTTAACTTGAAGTTATTTGGAGAATTATCAAGCCCATAAAAAAATCCGGATTCTAATTCACAAATCTGCTGGTGCTTATCAGATGTTCCAGATCACCGACGGGAATAATCATGGCTCACCTCTATACCCTAACCAATATCACTGGTCTGAAGTAATCAATGTCACTATTAACAAGCAAACAGATGGATTGGATAAACGTTAAAAAGATTGAAACCAGAATAAAAAGAAACCAGCCTTTAAATTCTAAAGAAAATGAAAACGTCAATCTTAACTTTAGCAATCAGCCTGACTACAATAGCCGGCTTTGCACAGACAAAAAGCTCTTCTGACGATATTTACGGGCTCAATCTTTACGAAACGGCCACTGGTTCGGGGCATGGATCAGACATGAACATGAATGTCAATGTTGAAAATAACAAGCGGTCTCTGGAATTCGGTGCAAAATTAAGTAATTCCACATACCACCTGTCCGGGGCAGAAGTCATTTATAAAGTATTTCTGACACCTGCATCCAACTATGCCAACGCAAGACATTCACATTCCACTTACTTAAGGCCTTATGTACATTACAATTTCATGTACAACAAACTCAATAAATTACCATTGACTGAAACTTCCACATCCACAAAGAAGTCTGCTTCAACGGTAGCAGATAACCAGGACAGCCGGATCACAACGATGGAACATTATGCAGGGATGGGTTTACAGTTAGTCATTTCAAAAAACTTACATTTTGATACCAGCATGGGGGCCGGCGTTTACCTGGGTTCTGTTTATAACCCCGGATCCAAACCGGAGACCATAGGGATACATAAAGATAATTACGGTTTTACGTTAGCAGCAAAAATAGGAATAGGCTATACATTTTAGGTTTTGGTTGGTTTATAGGTTAGTTTAAAATGGTCTGAATGG
Organism: Bacteroidota bacterium; assembly: GCA_030706565.1. Taxonomy (NCBI): domain Bacteria; kingdom Pseudomonadati; phylum Bacteroidota; species Bacteroidota bacterium. The sequence continues at coordinate 6,856 of JAUZOH010000080.1, forward strand.
GGATTCAGGCCATTTTTCATGGATGCAGGTCAATAAAAGAAGACAGTTCACTACAGAATTTCTCTTCTTCCTGGAATATGCAATTATGCCCGCTATGCTCAAAAAAGACTATTTTTTTATCGTTTGAAGCAGTTCTGTCCATAATATCGTATGCCAACCCCACAGGACAAATAAAATCGTACCTGCCCCAAAAAAGGACGACCGGGATATGAATTTTATTCATCAAAGGTGAAAAATTTGCAGTGGCCAACTCCGAGTTCAATGATGAATTGGAAGAATAAAGATAATTTACGGCCATGGAGGTTAAGGGATAATCCTGGCTGATGGCATATTTTTCAACCTGGCCGAGAAGATCAAATTTATTAACCTCAGGAAAAAGGCTCTCTGCCTCTTCTCCATAACTTCCCAGCTGGTTGGATTCGTCAAGTGAAAAATTACCGTTATGGTTTTTACAATATTGAACGATTTCCGACCATTTCCCTACATTGCTGTTCAGCGCTATTTGCTGCTGCCCGGCATTCAGTAATTTATCATGCGTTAGGGTATCATTCAAAGGGTAATTGTGGCTGCCATCAACACATATCCAGGCCTTGACCATATCCTGGTTATCTCCTGTGGTCAGGAAAGCGGAAGTAACCAATCCCCCGAAGCTATGGCCAAGCAGGAATACTGAAATGTCTGCCCCGTACCGGTATTTTAAAAGTTGAATAACCTTCTTCAGATCATCAGCATATTGGCTCAGGTGCATCCTGCAGCCATTTGATCCGCCCTGGGAAGCGCCGGCATTCCGCTGGTCCCAGTATACACAGGCATATTTATTTTCGAGATGGCTGCTGATATAATCCGTATTAAACAATTCGGAATTGCTGCCCGGTCCGCCATGAACAAACAGTATGTAGTTTTTGGACAAGGTATTGCCCTGGACCATGATTTTCATCGAAGCGCCCTGGTTATCCAGGTAGAAAATATCATCGGCTTCAGTTGAAAATGAAATTTTTTCTTTCTGGCAACCTGTCAGAATCAAAATTAAAAATCCTATAAAAGGGAACCATTTCATTTTCCCATGTTTTTGTTTCGCATCAATCTGTTAACGAAAGCAGGATGATACATTATACCCATTTGTATCATAGGGCGAAGATAAATTGTACTGTTGTAAGGCAGCATACCAATAAACCGAAACTGCGTAAAAAATGAAACAGGCAGTTTTTTTTTGATGCTCAGGTCATAACCCAGCGAGGTGCCCAGGCTTAACAATAAATAATTATACCCTGCCCATTTTTCTTTGCTGACATTTCCCCGATCATCAACCTGATAAGTTGTTCCTTCCAGGAATGTCCGGCTATAGCCCAAACCAGGTAAGAATTCAGTAAAAAAGCCGTTGGCACGGGTTCTTCTCATGGTCCAGTTTGCACACAAATAAAGGTTATCATGGAAACCCGGATGATGATAAAAGCCAAGATTTAGGCCGGCAAATCTATCCTTAAAAATTGTTTTTACCCGGTTATTCTTAAATATTTTACGGATCTCAACCGCATGTACTGGATATTCAAGGGCCGCATCAAATCCGGGATATAGAATGGAACCTGTATAAGAAAGACGGTAATCAATCTTTTTCAGAGATACGGAGGACAATGTATCCTGGTTAAAAGCAGGAATTGAGGCAGAAAGTAAAAAGACCAATACGGCAATCTTACGCATGAGCAGAAAAAATTAGAAGGGTATTTACTGCTAAAAGCCGTTTTAAAGGGAATCTGAAAAGGCAGGAATTGATCAACAATTAAAATATTCCGGTACACACCAGAATATTTAATTGTTTAATCAAAAAACTGTTATCAACTAAGATGCAGTTATATTTATTTATGACATCTTCGCACAGAAATATTCCCTGTTTAAGCGGGCAATATTTGAAATAGAAATGCCTTTAGGACATTCAGCTTCGCATGCACCGGTATTGGAGCAATTACCAAACCCTAATTCATCCATTTTGGCAACCATAGCCTTAACTCTTTCCTTGGCCTCAACTTTTCCCTGGGGAAGTAAAGCAAATTGCGATACTTTGGCTGCAACGAAAAGCATAGCTGAACCATTTTTACAGGTAGCCACACAGGCACCGCAACCAATGCAGGCAGCAGCATCCATAGCCTTATCGGCCAATTCTTTTCTGATAGGAATTGCATTGGCATCCTGGGCGCTTCCGGCATTAAGGGAAATGTAACCGCCAGCCTGGATAATTTTATCGAAAGCAGAACGGTCTACCACCAAATCCTTAATGATAGGAAAAGCTTTTGAACGCCAGGGTTCGATAACGATGGTATCGCCATCCTTGAATTTCCTCATGTGTAACTGACAGGTTGTTGTCTGGGCATCAGGTCCATGAGGCTGACCATTGATATATAAACTGCACATACCGCAGATGCCTTCGCGACAGTCGTGGTCAAAACAAACAGGTTTTTCAATCTTATCAATCAACTGCTCATTCAAAATATCTAGCATTTCCAAAAAGGAACAATCGGAAGATATGTTTTTCACCTCGTAGGTAACAAACTTGCCTTTTGCTTTGGCATTGGCCTGACGCCATATTTTAAGAGTAAAATCCATAATTCAATTAATTATTGAATATTATAATTGAATAATTACGTATTCAATGTCGTTTTAAGATTTCTAAAATTAACTCTGGCAGTTCTTAATACTGCCAGGGTTTTATGTTTATTGGAACTTAAAATGTACGTTCCGCGATTATTTGTAGTTACGAACTTTAACCTCGGTGCTTTCATAAACCAGAGGTTCTTTGTTCAATTCGGGTTCCTGATCCTGGCCTTTGAAAGCCCATGCTGAAACATACATGTAATCCTTATCATCACGCAATGCTTCACCTTCAGGAGTCTGATATTCTTCACGGAAATGGCCGCCGCAGGATTCCTTTCTCTGAAGGGCATCTTTAGCAATCAATTCGCCCAATTCGAGGAAGTCAGCTACTCTGTCTGCTTTTTCCAGTTCAGGATTGAATTCGTTTCTATCGCCGGCTACGCGTAAATCTTTCCAGAATTCACCACGCAACTCTTTGATCAATTCAATACCTTTCTTTAATCCTTCTTCAGTTCTGCCCATTCCGACATGTTCCCACATGATCTTACCCAATTCTTTGTGGAAGTGGTCGACAGAATGTTTACCATTGATGCCCATCAGATGATTGATACGGTCGTTTACATTCTTCTCGGCTTCAACAAACTCAGGCATATCGGTGGATAAACGGGGAGTCCTGATTTCATCAGCCAGATAATTCTGGATGGTGTATGGCAGAACGAAATAACCATCGGCCAGGCCCTGCATCAAAGCAGAAGCTCCTAACCTGTTTGCACCGTGATCGGAGAAGTTTGCTTCACCAATTGCGAACAAACCGGGGATGGTGGTCATTAATTCATAGTCAACCCAGATACCGCCCATTGTATAATGGATAGCCGGATAAATCATCATAGGTTGCTTATATGGATTGGTATCAACGATCTTTTCATACATCTGGAAAAGATTGCCGTAACGTTCTTCAATCTTATGCTGACCTAAACGTCCGATAGCTTCTTTGAAATCGAGGAATACAGCCAGTCCTGTGCCATTTACGCCGAAACCGGCATCACAACGTTCCTTGGCTGCACGGGAAGCAACGTCACGGGGAACGAGGTTACCGAAAGCCGGATAACGTCTTTCCAGGTAATAATCCCTGTCTTCTTCAGCTATATCGGAAGCTTTGATTAAGCCTTTCTGTAATTTTTCGGAATCTTCCTTCTTTTTAGGTACCCATATTCTTCCGTCATTCCTAAGACTCTCACTCATCAGCGTAAGCTTGGACTGATAATCGCCATGAACAGGAATACAGGTAGGATGGATCTGAACATAAGCAGGATTTCCAAAGCAGGCGCCTTTCTTATAAGCCTGCCATGCTGCGCTGCTGTTTGATCCCATAGCATTGGTCGAAAGGTAATAAACATTACCATAACCACCGGTTGCCAAAACAACTGCGTGTGCAAAATGACGTTGGATTTCACCGGTTACCAAATCACGGGTGATGATTCCCCTGGCTTTACCATCAATAATAACCAGATCCATCATGGTGCAACGGGAATAAAGGGTAACGGTTCCCTGTTTGATCTGACGGCTTAATGAGCCATAGGCACCAAGCAACAACTGCTGACCGGTCTGGCCGCGGGCATAAAATGTACGCGAAACCTGGGCACCGCCGAATGAACGGTTATCCAAGTAACCCCCGTATTCACGAGCAAAAGGTACACCCTGTGCAACACACTGGTCGATGATATTATTACTCACTTCGGCCAAACGGTAAACATTTGCCTCACGTGCACGATAATCGCCACCTTTGATGGTATCATAATACAGGCGATAGATGCTATCGCCGTCATTCTGATAGTTCTTGGCAGCGTTTATACCCCCCTGTGCAGCAATACTGTGGGCACGGCGGGGACTATCCTGATAACAGAAAACTTTAACATTAAAGCCCATTTCACCTAAACTGGAAGCAGCCGAAGCACCGGCTAAACCTGTGCCAACAACAATGACATCAAGCTTACGCTTGTTCGACGGATTTACCAGCTTTTGCGAAGCTTTAAAATTTTTCCACTTCTCCTGAAGCGGTCCTTGTGGTATTTTTGAATTCAATACTGTCATATAGCAGTGAAATTATCTTGCAAAAAGAAAAATCTTCTATTTAAAAAACAAAAAGTAAATGGGAACAACGGAGAAACCTATTCCGATTACAAAGGAATATATCACTCCAACAGCTTTAATGAAGGGAGTATAAATCGGATGGTTCCAGCCCAATGTCTGAAATGCACTCTGGAATGCATGATTCATGTGGAAAGCGATGAACACCATAAAAGCGATGTACAACCAGCAATAACCGGCATGACTGAATAGATTGACTGCCATGGGATAAAAATCTTCACGGCCGGCAACAGGCAAGGTACCCTGAGGGGCATTTGAAAACCCTAACTTCACGAAATAAAAGTTTGTTAAATGGATGGCCAGAAAAGCAAAAATGATGGCACCTGTATGAATCATGTACTTCGAGAAAAAAGAAGTCTGAGATTGATGGATTACTTTGTACTTTACAGGCCTGGATATCCAGTTCTGGATCTGAATGACGATACCATACAAAATATGGAGAAACAAACCGCCAAACAATACAATTTCCATTATTTTAACAAGGAAGTTGGTGGTCATAAATTTCACACAAGTCGAATACAATTCGCCGTTATCACCACGCAAAATGAAAAGGTTAAGGGTTAAGTGTAACAATAAAAATATCATTAAAAACAAACCCGCCAGCGACATCACCAGCTTTTTGATTAACGAAGGACCTAAGAATCTGCTCATAAAATAATTTTTTGAATATTTTCTTTGCGCAAACTTACATGATTTTTTTAAAATACCCTATCCCTTTAGATAAAAAATCATCCTTAAAAAGTATAGCAGGGGAATAGTCCTGTGCTTAATTAAAAAACAATCAGAGGACTACTTCATTTGATTTCTTTTAATTTTCAAGTCAGGGAATATGTAACCACTAAGGCACGAAGAACACGAAGAAATTTTATAATATTCCTCTGTGCCTTCTCTGCGTGTCTCTGTGTTATAGTATTTATATTTTTAAAGTCAATTCTTTCACAGAGTTCCACAGAGAAATTTCACAGAGAACCACAGAGTACCCTGTGGTAAAGTTCCTTTGAACTTTTATACCATCTTGAACTATATCAAACCACCTCAAACTATATCAAACCACCTCAAACTATATCAAACCATTTCCAACTATCTTAACCTTTTTCAAATTATTTACAATGTTTGAATTTTAGCCTGTAACGAAAATTTTAAACCATCGTATTAAAATTTTGCATCTTTGCGTCCCTGGAATATTTAACCGCCAAGGCGCTTTGTAGCAATCATCAGGAAATCGGGAAACATTTAACCACTAAATTCCTGAAAAAGATAGTTAAAAACAAAAAATATTTGTATAACAATTTGTTATTATTATTACTAATTTTATCAAATTTTTTCCGGACAACAGGGATTTATATAAACGACTAGCAACATGAAATCAAACGACAAACAATTGTTATACATCTATTTGTTCTTTGATCTTATTTTTCTGAATATTTCAATCATTATCACTGCCTGGATATTCATCCATATCCTGCATTATGGCCTGCG